>VINJ01000002.1 GCA_013376735.1 bacterium Scap17
CTACCCGGAACGCTTGAGAAGTCAAGCACTTGATGATGAGTCAGTCGACTGCCTCTAATCATCATCAAGCGGTGAGGAGCGTTGCTCGATCACCTGCTCCGTAAGGAGTGCGGCGTATTCTAGCGAATCGCCCGCGATTGTCAATCGATGAATTCGAAGCAGACTTCAAAAACATCAAGTAAAACAATCACCTGCAAACCTCTTTCACCGCTGGTAACGCCATGCGTCCCCGGCAGCGGATGCGTACTTTACGCACGAACCGCCGTGAGGGCAAGGGCTTTTTCAAGAGATTGTCATCAGGGTGTCATGCATCTCGTACACCTCCCATCACCTTGGTGCCGATGCTCTATCGACCAGACCGAGAATCGATTGATAGCTGAGCCCGGAGTGCTCACTCAGCCCTATCTCGCAGGTGCGCGAATTGGAAACTCCGTAGTCGCAATCGGCCACTACCTCCTTCAGCCCCTTCAATGCCGAAGCATTAAGCTCCGGGGTACTGAAGCCCTTGTCGCCGGCGAAGCCGCAGCAGGTGATCTCTTGCGGCACGACGACTTCACTGGCGCACTGCCGCGCCAGCGCCACGAACTGCTCCGCCAGCCCCATTCGGACACTGGAGCAGGTGACATGCACCGCGACTTTCGCCTTGAGCGGTGTGATCGAGAGATAGGGCAATAGATAGTCGAGGACCAGCTGCACCGGCTCGACCAGAGTCAGCGACACTTCAAGATGCTCGCGCGCATAGGCCTGAGCCTGTGCCAGGCACGGGCTGGTATCACAGAAGATCGGCAGCCGTCCGCCGTCACTCGCCTCCACCAGCGCCGCTGCCAACTCGGCGGCCTTGGCATCTCCCGCCTCGAACTGCCCCTTGGACTGGAAGGCCATGCCACAGCACAGCGCTTCCCCCCCTTTCGGCAGCACGACCTCGAAGCCTGCCTTGTCCATCAAGGCCAGCGCCATCTCGGTGACACTGCGCGGATCGCGATCATCAGTAGCGACCCCGAAGACACGCGTGGCGCAGGACGGAAAATAGACGACGTGCCCATTCGGCGCCTCACTGCGACCCAAGGGTTGTGCCAGGCGTTTGAGATACGGGCGCGGCGCGGCCGCCGGCATACTGGGAGACCATTGCTGCACCCTGTCACCGGACACCTTGCGAGCAGCCCGGGTCAGGCGACGCATGTTGCGCGTACCGACGACGCCATGCAGCCCATCCGCCAGCCTGAGCACCCCACGCATGCCACTGGTGATATGAGTGAAGTGCTCTCCGGACCACTGCGCCACCTTCACCTTGCCTGGATGATCGGCACCGGCGTTCTCTTCATGACGCAATCCCCGGATCAGATCACCGGTATTGATACCGACCGGACACTGGGTCGCGCACAGGCCATCCCCCGCACAGGTCTCCATGCCCTGATAGGCGTATTCCTTCCTGAGCGCTGCCAGCTGGTCGCGCTGTGCATCATCCGGTGACTCAAGCGCAGCCAGGCGTGCGATCTCCCGACGGATGACGATGCGCTGGCGCGGCGTCAGGCTCAGATTCTTCGACGGACAGACCGACTCACAGAAACCGCACTCGATGCAGCGGTCCACCAGCGGGTCCGCTGCCGGCAGTGGCTTGAGGTTTTCCAGATGCAGGCGAGGATTGCGCGTCAGGATCACTTCCGGGTTGAGCAGGTTGTCCGGATCGAAGACCTCCTTGATTCGCCACATCAGGGCATAGGCATCCTTGCCCCACTCAAGCTCTACATAAGGCGCCATGTTGCGACCGGTGCCATGCTCGGCCTTGAGCGAGCCACCATATTCCTGCCCCACCAGCTGCGCGACGTCATCCATCAGCGCCTGATAGCGCTCCACCTCACCTTCGCGCTCGAAGCCTTGCGGGAAGACGAAGTGAAGATTGCCCTCCAGCGCGTGACCAAACAGGATCGCCTGGGAGTAACCATGCCGCTGGAAGACCTCCGTCAGCGCACCGACGCCTTCCGCCAGCCGCTCGATGGGGAAGGCGACATCCTCGATGATCACGGTAGTCCCCAGATCACGCACTGCGCCGACAGCCGGGAACAGGCCCTTGCGGATCTTCCAGTACAGCGCATAACGCTGCGCATCCTGAGTGAAGGCCCACGACTCGCAGGTTTCGATGCCTTCCAGCACGCGGCCCACCTCGGCCATGCGCGCCTCCAACTCCTGATGATGCGCGCCCCGCACATCCACCAGCAGCGCGACCGCCGCTTCCGGCAGGGTGCGCAACTCGTCCGGCATGCCCGGTGCGTCCTCGACGGAGCGCAGCGCCGCGCGGTCCATCAGCTCCACCGCCGCGACCGGCGCCGTCTTCAGCAACATGGTGGCGCGACAGGCTGCATCGATGTTCGGGTAGTACACCAGCGCCGCTGCCTTGTGCGGCTCCTCGATCACGGTGCGATAGGTAATGGAAGCGATGAAACCCAGCGTGCCTTCCGAACCGATCATCAGATGCTTGAGGATCTCGAGACCATCGGCATAGTCGACCAGTGCATTGAGGCTATAGCCGGTAGTGTTCTTGAGCCGGTACTTGTGGCGGATGCGCTCGGCCAGCTCGGGGTCGGCGCGCACACTGGCCGCCATGCGCTCCAGCTCCGCCAGCAGGCCACCATGGCTGGCACGAAAGGCCTGCACACTCTCCGGCGACGCCGTATCCAGGCAGGTGCCATCGGCGAGAATGACGCGCAGGTCCTCGACGGTGCGATAACTGTTGTGTGCCGTGCCGCAGCACATGCCGGACGCATTGTTGGCCGCGATGCCGCCGATCATGCAGCTGTTGATCGAAGCCGGGTCCGGGCCGATCTTGCGCCCGAAGGGGGCCAGCAGCTGATTGGCACGCGCCCCGATCACCCCCGGCTGCAGGCAGATGCGGCTGCCCTGCTCCAGCACCTGCGCCCCTCGCCACTCGCCGCCCAGCTGGATGAGCACCGAATCCGTCAGCGCCTGCCCGGACAGCGACGTCCCTGCCGCACGGAAGGTCACCGGCAGCTTGCGCGTCCGGCACTCGCGCAACACATGCCCCAGCTCCTGCTCGTCATGCACCCGCACCACCAGCTGCGGCACCAGCCGATAGAAGCTGGCATCCGTGCCGTAGGCCAGGGTACGCAGCGGATCATGGATCAGGCGCTCACCGGGAATGTGCTGCGCCAACGCCTCGCGCAGGGCGTCGTAGGCAGCAGCGCGCGCCTGGGGTGAAGCATGCCCGCACATGGCAGGGTGAGCAGTGGAGTCAGGGGCAGCAGCGACGGTCATGGCCAGTCTCTTTATCAGTCAGGATATCTTTCAGGGTATCAGTCAGCACGGATCACGCTTACGGCAGCAGCGGATCACTCAGACCCACCAGATGGAACGCCAGAATGCCCAGCACGCCGGAGGCCAATAGATAGTAGGCGGTCGGAATCGCCGTCATGCGCAGGGTACGTCCCTCACGCCCCAGCAGACCGACGGTCGCCGAGGCCGCCACGACGTTGTGGATGGCGATCATGTTGCCGGCCGCGGCCCCGACCGCCTGCAGCGCCACCATCAGCGCTCCCGACAGCCCGAGCTGGGCGGCGACATTGAACTGGAACTGGGACAGCATCATGTTGGAAACCGTATTGGAGCCGGCGATGAAGGCGCCCAGCGCGCCGATGCCCGAGGCGAACAACGGGTAAGCCTGACCGAGGCTGTCAGCCACCACGTCCGCCATCACCACCGGCATGGACGCCAGATCGTTCAGATTGACGCCGGAGTTGATCAGGATGCGCACCATCGGAATGGTGAACACCAGCACGAAGCCGGCGCCGACCAGTGTGCGCCAGGATTCGCTGGCCGCCGCCACCAGCTGGCGAGAGGCCATGCGATGCAGCAGCAGCGTGATCAGGGCCACGAAGACCATGATGCCGCCCGGCAGATAGAGCGGCTGTATCGCGCCGGAGATGCCGCTGGCACCCAGCAGGTCAGTGGCACTGAATTGCACGCTGACCAGCCAGCCCTTGAAGTCACTCGATACGCGCGAGGCGACCAGTAGCAGCGCGATCAGCCCATAGGGCAACCACGCCAGCCACAGAGGCAGCGGCTTTCTGCCCGCTGCGGCGGCCTCGACATCATCACGCTCCAGCGTCAGGTCGCCCAGCCAATGCCTGGGCCACTCGGCCTCGGGCGGAAAATCCCAGCTGTCCTTCGGCAATAGAAAGCCGGCACGCGCCGCTGGCACCACGAGGATCAAGCCGACCAGAGCGCCGATCAGTGACGGGAACTCCGGGCCGAGGAAGATACCTGCCGCCACGTAGGGCAGCGTGAAGCACAGGCCGGCGAACAACGCGAACGGTGCTATCGACAGCCCCTCGCTCCAGCTTTTCTTCGCTCCGAAGAAGCGCGTCATCATCACGGTCATGAACAGCGGCATCAGCAGGCCGACGATGCCATGCACGATGGCGACTTCCGAGGTGATCAGCTGCAGGAAGGCCTCCCAGCTGGAATGGTTCGCCAGCAGCTGCTCACCGAGATTGGCCTTGTCGAGGCCCGCATTCACGCCGATCACGATCGGCGTGCCCACCGCCCCGAAGGATACCGGCGTCGACTGGATCATCATGCCCACCATCACCGCCCCCAGCGCCGGGAAGCCGATGGCGACCAGCAACGGCGCCGCGATGGCCGCAGGCGTCCCGAAGCCGGAAGCCCCCTCGATGAAGCTGCCGAACAGCCAGGCAATGATGATGGCCTGTACGCGGCGGTCGGGACTGACGGTGGTGAAGGCGCCGCGGATTACCGCGATCGCCCCGGAATGCTTGAGCGTATTGAGCAGGAAGATGGCGCCGAAGATGATCCACAGCACCGAGACGGTCACCATCAGCCCCTGCAGCGTGGAGGCCAGAATGCGCGTCAGCGACATCTGCCACACGAAATAGCCGATGGCAGCGGTGACGAGGAAGACCAATGGCATGGCGCGACGCGCGGGCCATTGCAGACCGACGAGCAGGATGCCTGCCAGCAGGATAGGGGTGAAGGCCAGCAAGGCCAGCAGTGGCTCGGACATGACGGAAACTCCGCGGGCGGATTGTTGTGATTGTTGTCTGGCACGGCAGTGAAGGACTCGGGGTTGGCGCACCCTTGGGTCAGGCCTTTCGATAAATTGGTCATACCAATTTACCCTGACGTGCTTCGGCATAATCTAGGCGTCGCCTCGAAAGGGGTCAAACATCATGTTGCATAGGGCATCTAGACATTGGTCAAAGCATCTCCATTGCGTAAAATTGGTCTTACCAATTATTGATAGTCCTCATCTCCCACGCGAGGCGTGGTTATCACACATATTGGTAAGACCAATGTCGGCTGTGGCGTGGAATGCCCACGGGCCACACTGATCATCGGCAGCGCCGCAAGCGCCCCTCTCTTGCATGCCGCACTCTGGCCTTCCAGCGCTCGGCGCCGCCTTTCACCTTTGCCGCAAGGACACTTCCATGCGTTACGCCCCCGTCCGCCAACCCCGTATCGCCGATGTACTCACCGAGCGCCTCGAAAGCATGATCATCGAAGGCAGCCTGAAACCCGGCGAGCGCCTGCCACCGGAGCGCACCCTGGCCGAGCAGTTCGAAGTCTCGCGCCCCTCCGTGCGGGAGGCTATCCAGAAGCTGGCCGCGCGCGGACTGCTGACCTCACGCCAGGGCGGCGGCACCTATGTCTCTGAAGAGCTGGCGCGCGCCTGGTCGGACCCGCTCAGTGCACTGCTGGGTCGCCACGGTGAGTTCAATCTCGATCTGCTGGAATTTCGTGATGCGCTGGAGGGCATCAGCGCCTACTACGCCGCCATGCGCTCCACACCTGCCGACAAGGCAATGCTGCGCCAGCGCTTCGAGGACCTGGAGAAGAGCTTCGAGGGACGTGACCCACAGCGCGAGGCCGGTGCCGATGCCGCCTTCCACCTCGCCATCGCCGAGGCCGCGCACAACGTGGTGCTGCTGCATTCCATGCGCAGCCTGTTCCAGCTGCTGGAGAAGAGCATCGTGGCCAACCTGCGCCACCTGTTCGAGAAGCCGGAATCACGCCCGCGCCTGATCCAGCAACACCGCAGCCTGTTCGAGGCGATCATGGAAGGCCGCGCCGAAGATGCGCGCAACGCCGCCCATGAGCATCTGGTCTTCGTCGAGGATTCACTGCTGGAACTGGAACGCGCCGAGACTCGTGCCCAGCGCGCCTTGCGCCGTGCCCAGGCGGCGCCGGATGGCTCATGACGCTCAGTCATGACGCCCTGGCTGAACATGAAGCTCCGGATAAGCAGAGCTTGAGATGAGGGCCTGAACATGAAGGCTTGCCGATGAAGGACACGCGCCTGCCGCAGCTGTGGCGTCTCGTACTGGCGGTCGTGTTACCGCTGGGGCTGATGCTGTGCGTGTGGCAGGCGGTCTCGATGGCGCGCAGCCAGGGGCTGGAGCGCCTGGGGCATGAGGCAGACAACGAACTGCGTCTGACTGCCGCCAGCCTGCGCGGCCAGTTGAATCGACACGCCTATCTGCCCAGGCTGGTGGCAGAGAATGACCAGCTGCGCGACTTTCTGGATCACCCTGAAGATCTCAGCGCGGAAGTGGCGCTCAATCAGCGCCTGGACCGCATGCGTGAGCTGGCCGGCATCTCGGACCTCTATCTGGTCGATGACACCGGCACCACCATCGCCGCCAGCAACTGGCGCTCCGCCAACACCTTCATCGGCCAGAACTACCGCTTCCGCCCCTACTGGCAAGACGCCATCAATGGTGGTGAAGGCCGCTTCTACGGGCTGGGCACCAGCTCAGGAGAACGCGGTTACTTCTTCAGTGCCGCCGTCACCAGCCCCCAGGGGCGACGTGGCGTGGCCGTGGTCAAGGTGCAGATAGAGGCGCTGGAGGCGGCATGGCTCGACCAGAATGCCGACATCATGGTCACTGATCCGCATGGCGTGATCTTCATCGCCAGCCAGGCGCAACGGGTGCTGCGCACGCTGGAGCCACTCAGCGAGGAGACACGCAACCGACTGCTCGATACCCAGCGCTATGCCAATCAGCGCCTGCGTCCGCTGCGCCTGCATCATCGCGAGGCGCTGCCGGAGCTGCTGGGCTCGCCCCTTGAGTCGCGCCGCGACACGACCTCCATCGAATTGTTGCAGCTGACACCGGGGGATCTCTGGCAGCACGCCTGGTTGAGCCTGTCCCAGCCACTGCCGGATATCGGCTGGCGCCTGCATGTACTCAAGCCACTGGCTCCGCTGCGCAGCGGTATCTGGCAGACGGCTGGTCTCGCGGCCGGTGGCTATGCCTTGCTGTGTCTGCTGGCAGGGCTGGGCTGGCAGCGACTGCGCATCCTGCGTGAGCGTCGCCTGTTCGCCGAGCGCGAGCGCCAGAATCTCGCCAGCAGCCAGCAACGGGTGCGCGGCATCATCGACCGCACTCAGGCTGGCCTGTGTATCCTCGATGAGCGGGTGCGGCTGGTGTATCTCAACCCGACGGCCATCGCGCTGTTCGGCTCGCCCTTGAGCGCCGACACCTCACCGGACGACTCAACCCGCCAGCCCAGCGCCCGCGAGGGGCGTGATCTGCGCGAGCTGTTCCTGCCGGCCGAGCGCCACCTGCTGGGCCGCCTGACCCAGGACCGCGCCGTCGGGCCGCTGGAAGTGCATGGCCTGCGCGAGGGAGTCGCGGTGCCACTGGAGCTTTCCTGCTCGCCACTGCCCAGCCCCCATGGTCCACGATGGCTGGTCACGGTCTTCGATGTCAGCGAACGCCGTGCCCAAGCCGAGCAGCTCGCTCAGGCACGTGATGCCTTCGAGCAACGGGTGGTCGAGCGTACCCGCGACCTCGCCGCCAGCAACACGCGCCTGAGTGCCGAAGTCGAGGAACGCACCCGCGCCGAACGCGAGCTGCGCGAGACGCGTGATGAATTGATCCAGACCGCCAAGCTGGCGGTGCTGGGGGAGCTGGCCGCCGGCATCAATCACGAGCTCAATCAGCCTTTGGCCGCCATCCGCGCCTATGCCGAGAACGCGACCGCCTTCCTCGCTCGCGCCCAGACCTCCCAGGTCGAGAGCAACCTGCACCAGATCACCGAGCTGACCCAGCGTATGGGCGAAATCAGCGCGCAGCTGCGTCAGTTCTCGCGCAAGAGCGGTGACCGCCTGGAGGCCATCGACCTCACCACCAGCCTCGACTACGCCCTGCGCCTGCTGCATGCACGCTGCGAGGCGCTCGGCGTGACCCTCATTCGCGAAGCGGGTCCAACGCTGGCCCGGGTGCGCGCCGAGCCGGTACGTCTGGAGCAGGTATTGGTCAACCTGATCGGCAATGCACTGGATGCGCTTGCCGACATGCCCCCCGAGCGCCCGGAGCCCCCCAGCATCCAGCTCAACCTGCATGAGAAAACGGGCAGCGCCGGTGATCAGGTCGTGCTGGAAGTCCACGACAACGGCCCCGGCCTCGAGCCATCGCAACTGGTGCGCGTGTTCGAACCCTTCTATACCCAGCGCGCCGACGGCCAGGGACTCGGGCTGGGGTTATCGATCAGCGCGCGTATCGTCGCCGACCTCGGCGGCACCCTCGAGGCGCACCCCTCTCCACTGGGTGGCGCACTGTTCCGGCTAACGCTGCCGGCGCTCTCGATGCCCTCACAATCCCCGATGCCACCCACCGCCAACCCTTCACAGGAGCCGTCATGAGCGACGTCACGAATACCGACATGCAGGTGCTGGTGGTGGATGACGAACCGCACCTTCGCGACAGCCTGAGCCAGAGCCTGATGCTGGCCGATTACCGCACTCGCCCGCTGGCCAGTGCCGAGCAGGCGCTGGAAATCCTGCGCGCCGAAGCGCCCTTCGAGGGTGTGGTGATCACGGACATTCGCATGCCGGGCATGGATGGCCTGAGCCTGCTGCACGCGGCGCATGCCGTGGATGACGAGCTGCCGGTGATCGTGATGACAGGGCATGGCGACATCGACACCGCCGTCGCGGCCATGCAGGCCGGTGCCTGGGATTTCATCGAGAAGCCCTTCGATCGCGAGCGCATGCTCGATGGCGCGCGGCGCGCGGTGGCCGCTCGCAGGCTGGCGCTGGAGAACCGCTCGCTGCGCGAACAGCTGGATACCCAGCGCAACAGCGCCGGCCCCAGACTGGTGGGCAGCAGTGACCTCATGCAGCGCCTGGATGCTCAGGTGTCACGCCTGGCGGCAGTCGATGCCGACACCCTGCTGTATGGAGAGACCGGTGCCGGCAAGGACCGTGTCGCCCGCTGCCTGCACGAGCGCAGCGCCCGCGCCAGCAAGCCCTTCGTGGCGCTCAACTGTGGCGGCATGCCGGAGACGTTGATCGAGTCGGAACTGTTCGGCCATGAGAAAGGTGCCTTCACCGGTGCCAGCGAGCGCCGCATCGGCAAGCTGGAACACGCCGACGGCGGCACCCTGTTCCTCGATGAGATCGAATCGATGCCGATGTCGTTGCAGATCAAGCTGTTGCGGGTGCTGCAGGAGCGCAGTATCGAGCGGCTCGGCAGCAATACACCACGCCCCATCGACATCCGCGTCATCGCCGCCACCAAGCGGGACCTGCGCGAAGCGGCCAGCGCCGGCGAGTTTCGCGAAGACCTCTACTACCGCCTGAACGTGGTCACGCTGTATCTGCCACCACTGCGCGAGCATGCCGAGGATATCCTGCAACTGTTCCGGCACTTCGCGATCCTGGCCAGCGAACGCACCAGCCTGGAAGTCCCGCCGCTGGACGCCACCACCCTGCAGGCGCTGCTGGCGCATGACTGGCCGGGCAACGTGCGTGAGCTGAGAAACTGTGCGGAGCGCCATGTGCTGCTGGGCGGGCTGGAGGGCAACATCGGCGACAGCATGGCGGAAGGGCGGCCGCTCACCGCGGGCACGAGTGGCACGGCCGTGGACAGCACGAAAGCCACAGGAGAGGCGGACAGAGAAGACATCACCGCCGGCACGGGCGAGCTGGGGAAACTGGAACACAACGTGAAGGCAGCCACGCAGGCGCAATCGCTGCCACAGCGCATGGAGGCGTTCGAGGCCGCGCTGATTCGCGAGGCCCTGGCGACCAGCAAAGGCCAGGTGGTGATGGCCTGCGAACGGCTGGGGCTGCCGCGCAAGACGCTCTACGACAAGCTGAAGAAGCATGGCCTGAGCGCCGAGCCCTATCGTGGTTGAGGCACCGTGGTTGAGGCACCGTGGTTGAGGTATCGTGCCTGATGCACCACAACAGAGGCATCAAAACCAAGGCATCACGACCAAGACAACGCAACGGAGATTCACGCCGACCTTCAGCCAGACAGCATCAGACGCCTGCCATCAGCCGCGAAAGACCTTCGCCGAACACTGACAGCGGCCCCTGTAGATGCATGATGTCCACCAGCACCGATACGGGCGGCAGCCAGGGCGTCATGGCAGCGATCACCGCCACCATCGCCAACGAGTTGCCCGGCTCACGATAATCGAACAGCTTGAAGGCGGTGCCGAAGCTGCGCTTGAGGCGTGCGCCGACCATGTCGACGCTGTACATCTCATCGAGCAACAGGTGAATCATGGCGCCGAACAACAGGGCCGCGCCTTGCCACCAGGCCTGTTCTTCACTCTGGCCCAGCACATGCAGGCTGGCGGCCGTCACGCCCAGCGAGCACAGCAGTGATGCCAGCAGCGAGTGCCAGATGCCGCGATGGACGGTGAAGCGCTTGAAGATGGCGCTGGCCACATAGCGCACGCCCAGATAGGTGGCGCCGCCCGCCATCATCAACGGCCCCGCCAGCAGGCGGTCCTGCAGCAGCAGCACGCAGGCCATGGTCGCCAGTACCGCGAACAGCGTGAACAGGATCCGGATGGCGCGCGAGTTGTCTGAGTCGATATCCGGCAGGATACCGCCGAAGGTGGTCAGACTCGCCAGCGGAACCCCCTCCGCCAGCGACCACAGGCCGCCCTGCCAGCCCGCCGCCGCGACGATGCCGCCGGCAAAGGCCGCTACGGTGATATGGGTACGAAAATTGGCCATGAAATACGGGTCGCGAGCCCTCGACGATGTCACTGGACCAGACGCCACACGCCGGCACTGGATATACGTCCAGATTATGACGCAAGCATTTCATGAAAAACAATGGCTTGTCCTGGTTTGTGCGCGCCACTGCCATCTCTGCCTTCTAAAGCTCGTGGAAAATCCGCCCCTGGCTTGCGGAAAATTCGACCCTGACTTGCGAATAATCCGGCTCTGAAACGAGCACTCCCCCGCTGGCCTGAGCCAACGGGGGAGTGATCATTGCTGCGTCTGCCGCTCTGTGCGAGGGAGATTCAGTCGGCGTAGTCTTCGGCCAGATGCTGATCCTTCAGCTTGACGTAGTTCACCGCCGAATAGGTGAAGAACTCACGCTCACTGTCCTTGATCGGGCGCAGTGCCTTGGCCGGGTTGCCGGCATACACATGCCCGCCCTCGAGACGCTTGCCCGGTGGCACCAGCGCCCCCGCCGCGATGATGACTTCATCTTCCACCACCACGCCGTCCATCACGATGGCGCCCATGCCGACCAGCACGCGGTCGTGAATGGTGCAGCCATGCAACACGGCCTTGTGACCGATGGTGACGTCATCGCCGATTTCCAGCGGATAGCCACCCGGATTGAAATCACTGGCGTGAGTGATATGCAGGACCGCGCCATCCTGCACACTGGTGCGCGCGCCGATGCGGATACGGTGCATATCGCCGCGAATCACCGCCAGCGGCCATACCGAGCTGTCATCCCCGAGGGCGACATCACCCAGCACCACACTGGCCGGATCGACGAAAACCCGCTCGCCCAGTCGCGGCGTCAGGCCCTTGAAGGATCTAATGCTCATGCCTTACCTCCTGAATTAGGCACCCAGCCTACTGCGCCAAACACCGGGATGCCAATAGCGCAACGGCCTGACTCGCGTTGCGATGTTTTCGCCCCCCCGTCCCGACGCCCCGCTTTCAGGTTCGACATGCCCCTCGTATCGCCCCACGCCTGTCGCCGACTCAACGCCAGATTCACGTACCGATGGCACAAGCGGGCTTACTTGAAGAAGCTCCAGCCCAGCACGACGACGACCAGCGGAATCGAGACCCAGCGCAGTACCCAACGCCAGGTGCGGAAGAAGCCACGCGATGTGCCGAGGCCAGCCAGCGCACGATTCTGCGGCATCACCCAGGCCGCGAAGATAGCGATCAGCAGCCCGCCGATCGGCAGGAAGAAGTCCGGCGGAATCGTCGTCACCGCATCGAAGACATTCATTTCGCCCAGCACGTGCACGTCCTTGAGGCTCGAGAAGGACAGCACCGACAACAGCCCCATCGCCCACACCGAGACACCGACCGCCAGTGCCGCGTGGCGACGCTTGAGGCCCCAACCCTCCAGCACCTCGACGATGGGCTCGGCGATGTTGATCGAGCTGGTCCAGGTCGCCAGCAGCAACAGCAGGAAGAACAGCGCCAGCAGCACGCTGCCGCCCGGTAGATTGGCGAAGGCGATCGGCAGGCTGACGAACATCAGGCCGGGGCCGGAGGCCGGGTCCATGCCCTGGCTGAAGACCGCCGCGAAGATGGCGATACCCGCCAGCAGCGCCACACCGATATCCAGCGCCGCCACGGCGATCGCGGCCGTCGGCAGACTCTGGCGCTCCGGCATGTAGGCGCCGTAGGCCATCAGAGCACAGGCGCCGACCGCCAGCGTGAAAAAGGCATGTCCCATGGCATTGAGCATCACGTCCAGCGTGATGGCGCTCGGGTCGGGCATGAACAGCCAGCTCAGCGCGGGACCGAAGCCGGGCGTACTGATGCTGTAACCGGCCAGTGCCAGCAACAACACGTAGAGCAGCGGCATCATCAGGTTGTTGAGGCGCTCGAGCCCGGAAGAGATACCGGCGGCCACCACGCTCATCGTCATCAGCATGAAGACGGTGTGGTTGAAGGTCATCGTGACCGGGTCTTCCAGGAAGGCGCCGAAGGAAGCGCCGATCTCCGGTGGGCTCATGCCGCTGAAGTCACCCTTCAGCGAATCGACCAGATACTCGATCGACCAGCCCGACACCACCGAATAGAACGACAGGATGAAGAACATGGTGATGGCGCCGAACAGTCCCAGCCAGCGCCAGTGCGGGGTGCGGCCACCGCTGACGGCCAGATGGGCCAGCGCCTGCATCGGTCCGCGACGTCCGGCGCGCCCGATCATGATCTCGGCCATCATCACCGGCAGGCCCAGCAGCAGCACGAAACCGATATACAGCAGCAGAAACGCGGAACCGCCGTTCTCGCCGGTCATGTAGGGGAAGCGCCAGATGTTGCCCAGCCCTACGGCGGCGCCGGTCACGGCCAGAATGAAGGCTCGGCGACTGCCCCAGCGTTCGGTGGTTTCGCTCATGTCTGCTCTCGTGGTCTCGGTACGGGGGAAGGATACAGGCCCCACTCGGGGGCCAAGGCCAGCAAGATAGCAGCCGTACCGGCCTCGGCCAATGCGACATGCGCGTGGCAGCGCCCGCCTATCGAGGCGATAGATTGAATAACACGCGCCGAGGCCTCACATTCTTGGTATCACCGCGGCAGCGGTGACGCCGTTTTCACGGCGCAATCGATGCGCAAGTTCTCCTTTATCGCTCACCGCTGCCGCCCACCCGAATGACGCGAGGTACATGATGTCGATCAATCCCCTGCTGGAACGCAACACCCTGCCCCCCTTCGACACCCTCAAGGCCGAGCACGTCGAGGACGCGATCAGCGAACTGCTGGAGCACAACCAGCAGGAGATCGAGCGCCTGATCGAGGCCACCCGCGATGACACGCGCTGGGACAACTTCGCCGCGCCGCTGGAAGCGCTGGGTGACCGCCTGAGCCAGGCCTGGTCGCCGGTCTCGCACCTCAACTCGACCATGAACTCGCCCAAGCTGCGTGAGGCCTATCAGGCCTGTCTCGCCAAACTGTCGGCCTACTCCACCTGGGTGGGTCAGAACAGCGACCTGGCCGCGGCCTATCAGCGCCTCGCGGACAGCGATGAGTTCGCAAGCCTCGAGGAAGCCCAGCAGAAGGCGATCACCAACAGTCTGCGCGACTTCCGCCTCGCCGGTGTCGACCTGCCGCAAGACAAGAAGCAGCGTTACGGCGAGATCCAGGCGCGCCTGTCCGAGCTCTCCAATACCTTCTCCAACCATGTGCTGGATGCCACCCAGGCCTGGCACAAGGATGTCGACGAAGAGGCACTGGCGGGCATACCGGAAAGCGGCCTTGAAGCGCTCAAGGCCAATGCCGAAGCCAAGGGCCTGGATGGCTATCGCATCACCCTGGACTTCCCGAGCTTCTTCCCGGTGCTCAGCTATGCCGACAACCGCGAGCTGCGCGAGGAGGTCTACACTGCCTTCGTCACCCGCGCCTCGGAGAAGGGCCCCAACGCCGGTGAGTTCGACAACGGCCCGGTGATCGAGGAGATTCTAGCCCTGCGTCAGGAGCTGGCCGCGCTGATCGGCTTCGACGACTACGCCTCGCTGTCACTGGCGACCAAGATGGCCGACTCGCCGGCGCAGGTCATCGCCTTCCTGGATGACCTCGCTACCCGCGCCGTGCCGCAGGCGCGTGAGGAGTTCAACGAGCTGGCGGCCTACGCCACCGAGAGCCTCGGCATCGACGACCTGCAGCCGTGGGATGTCGGCTATGCCAGCGAGAAGCTGCGCGAGTCGCGCTACGCGATCAATCAGGAGCAGCTGCGCCCCTACTTCCCGGCGCCGCAGGCCATCGACGGACTGTTCGAGGTCGTCAACCGCCTCTACGGCATCACCTTCAAGCAGCGCGACGTGCCGGTCTGGCACGAGGACGTCAGCTACTACGAGGTGATCGAGAATGACACCCCGATCGCCGGCTTCTATCTCGATCTCTATGCGCGTGAAGGCAAGCGAGGCGGTGCCTGGATGGACGAGTGCCGCGTCCGTCGTCGCCGCGAGGATGGCAGCCTGCAGTTGCCGGTCGCCTACCTGACCTGCAACTTCACCCGCCCGGTGGGCGATCGCCCGGCGCTGCTGACCCACGATGAAGTGGTCACGCTGTTCCACGAGTTCGGTCACGGCCTGCATCACATGCTGACCCGTCAGGAAGTCGCCGAAGTCTCCGGCATCAACGGCGTGGCATGGGACGCCGTCGAGCTGCCCAGCCAGTTCATGGAGAACTTCTGCTACGAGCGTGAAGGGCTGGATCTGATCGCACGTCACGTGGACACCGGCGAGCATCTGCCCGACGACATGCTCGAGCGCCTGCAGGCAGCCCGCAACTTCCAGGCGGCGATGACCATGGTCCGCCAGCTGGAGTTCTCGCTGTTCGACTTCCGCCTGCATCATGAGCTCGACAAGCCGTCTGCCAGCGATGTCCAGGCGCTGCTCGACGAGGTGCGCAGCAAGGTCGCCGTGGTGCCGGCGGTCGAGTTCAATCGCTTCCAGAATGGCTTCAGCCATATCTTCGCCGGCGGATACGCCGCGGGTTACTACAGCTACAAGTGGGCCGAGGTGCTGTCGGCAGACGCCTTCAGTGCCTTCGAGGAAAGCGCGGTCTTCGATACCGCCACCGGCCAGCGCTTCCGTGACGAGGTACTGGCACGCGGTGGCTCGCGTGACGCCGCCGAGCTGTTCCGCGCCTTCCGTGGCCGTGACCCGCAGGTCGATGCCCTGCTGCGTCACTCCGGCATCGGTGCCCAGGCGGCCTGATCTCGCCCCGTCTCGTGATGGCGCAAGCCTGACCACGAGCCGCTGACCATGCGCCCCTGACCTTTACCGGTCGGGGGCGTATCATATGGCGCATCATCCGCCCGAGGCGGGATTGCCAGACCTACCCTGACCCTGACTGGAGGCACCATGTCTACCATCAAGCGCTTCATCGCCGGTGCCGTCTGCCCGCGCTGCGGAGCAATGGACCGCCTGCGCACCTGGGAGCAGAACGAGACACGCTACCGTGACTGCGTGTCCTGCGACTTCTTCGAACAGCAAGCCATCGAGGAGCCGCCGACCCTCGCCGAGATTTCCACGCGCGTGAGCGAGCCCCGCGAGACGCCGGCGGGCGATGAGGTTCAGCCGGTGCGCATTCTGGACCCGGGCAAGCTGCACTGATATCTGCTGTATCACTGCGACATGAAAAAGCCCCGCCAATTGGCGGGGCTTTTTCATGTCATCCCGGCAGGATGATCAATCGACCACGCCGCAGGCGACGCGCGAGCCGCCACCGCCCAGCTTGGGCGTATCGGTGTAGTTGTCACCGCCGGAGTGGATCATCAGCGCATGGCCGCTGAGATCGCTTTCCTTGAGGCGCGGTGCCAGCACCGGCAACGAGATCTTGCCATCGGCATCGACACTCAGCGCCGGAAGATCACCGAGGTGGCCATCACCGTAAGGGCCCTGGTGGGTACCGGTCTCTTCTGGATCGAAGTGGCTACCTGCCGCGGCGGCGGCGACGGTCTCGCCATCCTTCTCGGCCGGTTCGCAGCTGGCATTGGCATGCAGGTGGAAGCCGTGGATGCCGCTCTCGAGCCCCTCGATCTTCGGCGTCAGCAGCAGACCGTCATCGGTATCCTCGGCCATGACACTGCCGACGGACTCACCGACGCCATCACTGCTGACGCGATGCATTTCCACCTCGGTGGCGGCCTGGGCGACGCCGCCGAACAACCAGGCGCCGAGCGCCACCGTCGCGGCGGTCTTGAGGGGCTTTCTGGAAGAGGGCGTAAAGGATGCCGTGTGCTGTGTCTCGTGATTCATGAGCAATCTCTCCATCACTGAGGCCGGCGTCACTGCCGACGCCTTGAGTGGCTTGCGGGCCGCTGTCACGAGCGGCTACCCATCAGACCTCAGGGCGAGCGACGTCACATTCAATGCCGCTCTTCCAATGACTTGCCGTGCACGCCCGGCACACGTGACTCAACGAGAAGCGATACCCAGATTCTCCAGCACCTTCAGACACGGCTCGGCCTGGTTGAGGGTATAGAAGTGCAGGCCCGGCGCGCCGCCATCCAGCAGACGCTGACTCATGCGCGAGATTACCTCGGTGCCGAAGGCCTGAAGGCTCTCGCTGTCATCGCCATAGCTCTCGAGCTGCCGGCGGAGCCAGCGCGGGATGTCCGCACCGCAGGAATCGGAGAAGCGCGCCAGCTTGGTGTAGTTGGTGATCGGCATGATCCCCGGGATGATCGGCTGCTCGATGCCGGCGGCACGCGCGCGCTCCACGAAGTGGAAATAGGCATCGGCATTGAAGAAGTACTGGGTGATGGCGATATCGGCGCCGGCCTGCATCTTGCGCGCGAAGTTCTCGAGATCGCTGTGGTAATTGCCGGCCTGTGGATGGCACTCGGGATAGGCCGCCACCGCGATCTCGAAGTGTTCGCCCGTCTCCTCGCGCACGAATTCGACCAGCTCGTTGGCGTAACGCAGCTCACTGCGCGAGCCCATCCCGGAGGGCAGGTCCCCGCGCAACGCCACCAGGCGCTTGACGCCCTGCTCGCGGTATTGCGCCAGGATCTCACGCAGCTCACCGCGGTCACTGCCGACACATGACAGGTGCGGCGCGGTGCAGATCCCGCTGGCGCTGACCGACTGCACGGTGTTGAAGGTACGCTCACGCGTGGAGCCGCCCGCGCCATAGGTGACGGAGAAGAACTCCGGCTCCAGCGCCGCCAGCTGATCGCGAACCCCCTTGAGCTTTTCACGCCCGGCCTCGGTATTCGGCGGGAAGAATTCGAAGCTGATCCCTAACGGATGTTCGCTTGCACTCATGGGGCGGCCCTCGTGGTCGTCGTGTCCGGCATTGATGTCGTTATCGCCGCACACTTCGCGGTGTGCGTGCAGCAATACACGTCCGGCGCGTCACGCCACCGCCCCTGTACTGCATGTCGAGCATTCTGACCGCCGCCGACGACCCCGGCCAATGAAAGGTTTTCGCCTCAACTTCAATGCCATTCATATAAGAAAGTGCGTGTTTATAACCATTGCTGACAGTGGCGTCCTGCTCCTCAGTCCTGCGCCCTCACCAGCCGCGCAACCACGCGACCCAAAGCCTGATGCGCGACCCAAAGCCTGATGAAGGAAAGGCGCAATGAGTGGCATTCATGGGATGACGCTGACAGGGGCCACACGGCATGATGAGCCAAAAGGACAATGACGCTTCACAAGGAACCGTGATGGACCACATCGATCTGCAGCAACCGCTCTGGATGCTGATCACCTTCGTCGCTCTCGGCGCCCTCTGTGCACGCCGCCTCGCGATCGACCCGCGCCCCATCGCCACCTTGCTGATCTATGTGATCGCGCCGCTGACCTTCTTTCGCGGCCTGGTGCTCGGCGAGCCATCGCTGAGTGATCTGGGCCTGACGCTGGGGCTATTCTCGCTGGCCAGCAGCATCTGCCTGCTGGTGCGCCCGCTGGCCGCGAGGTTCTTCCCGCCGCAGGAAGCCGCCCTGCTCGCCTTCTCCTCGGGAACCGGCAATACCGGCTACTTCGGCCTGCCGGTCGCGATGCTGTTGCTGCCGCCGGAAGGCGTGACCCAGTACCTGTTCTGCCTGCTCGGCATCACGCTGTATGAATTCACGCTGGGCTTCTACGTCAGTGCGCGCGGGCAGTTCTCGATGCGCGAGAGTCTGGTCAAGATCGTGCGTCTGCCGCTGATCTACGCCTTTCTGGCCGCTCTGCTGGTGGGGACACTGGGCCTCGAGGTACCGGGGGCGGTGATGGAGGGACTCGACTACTTCAAGTACAGCTACACGGTGCTGGGCATGATGATCATCGGCATGACGCTGGGCGGTGTCAGCCTGCGCGAGATCGACCCGCGCTTCATTCTGGCCGCGACCGCCCTGCGCTTCGTGATGTGGCCGCTGATGAGTCTGGGCAGCGTGATGTTGCTGGGCAGCCTGTTCGCCCTCGACCCGGTGCTGGCGCAAGTGTTGCTGCTGCTGGGCGTGGTGCCGATGGCCGCCAATGTGGTCGTGCTGGCCATCGAGCTGAATATCCAGCCGGCCAAGGGCGCGATCGCGGTGATGCTGACCACCCTGGCAGCGCCGCTGATCATCCCGCTATACCTGTCATGGATGCTGGCGATCAGCGGCCTGGGGTGAGGCTCAGGCGCCGGCCATCTCGGGCGTGACGGCGTCGGGCGTCGCGGCCGGCACCGGACGCGGCATCAGATGGCGCGGCGCCGTCTCGAGGATCTGACCCTGCCAGTCGATCAGGTGCAGCGCGCCTTGGGCATCTTCCGCCAGCGCGGTGCAGTGCTCGACCCAGTCACCATCGTTGCAGTAGAGCACGCCTTCCTCGACCCGGAAGCCCGCCTGGTGGATATGCCCCCCGACATAGCCATCCAGCCCTTCGAGGCGCGCCTGACGCATGGCGGCTTCCTCGAACTGGGCCACATAGCGCTGGGCGGTGCCGCTGCGCCGCTTGAGCGCGCTGGCCAGCGACCAGTACGGCAGCCCGAACATGCCACGCGCGCGATTGCACCAGCGATTGAGCGACAGGATGAAGCCGTGCATGCCATCGCCCAGCTTGAGCAGCCACGGCGCGATGCGCACATGGGTGTCGAATTCGTCACCGTGGGAGACCAGCAAACGACGACCGCTGCCGGTGGTATGGATCGCGCGCCGCTCGATGCTCACGTTGTGCAGCTTCAGGCCGCACAGGCGCCGGAAGGCGGCATCATGATTGCCGGGAATGTAGATGACCTCGCAGCCGCTGCGCGCCAGACGCAGCACCCGCGCCACCAGCGCCTGCTGGTCCTTGTCGAGCACCGCACGCTTGCGCATCGCCAGCAGGTCGACGATATCGCCGACCAGATACAGGCGTTCCGGGCGCACGCGACGCAGCAGCTTCGCAAGCAGCGCCGCCTGGCAGTCCGGAGTCCCAAGATGCACGTCGGAGATGAACAGCGTACGAACCTGACCGAGAGCGTCGGAAGCAGGCGGCATTTCAGCATGGGGAGCCGATTGCAAAGCGGTCATGTCAGTCACCTCCGGGTTGCCAGGCGGAATCGACAAGCGAGGCCCAGATGGCCCCTGTCGTTGCCCAGCAAGACTGAGGGGAGGCGATGACATACCCGTAACAGCAACATGAAAAAGCGATGACAGCCATTGCCGTCAATCACTTGCGGCATGAATGAAGGGAAGATTGCGGGCTTTCTCACGCCTGAGGGTCGTTGGCCCCCGCCATGGCCCGCCGCCGAGCGCGCTTCTGACGATACATGCGGTCATCCGCGATATGGATCAGATCATCGACATCCACATCTGCCTGCAATACCGGGTCGTGGGTGACACGCCCGATGCTCACCTCGACCGGGAAGGGAATTTGCTGCTCCAGGCGTTGCTCCTGAAGATGGCGCATCAACTGGGTCGTCGCCTGCTGGCTGGCCATATCACAGGCACCGGGCATCACGACCAGGAATTCATCGCCGCCCAGACGGCATGCCAGCCCGTCGTCACCGGCCGCCTGGGCGACGCTCCGGGCCACCAGCTGGATCAAGCGATCACCCTCGGCGTGCCCGAAGCTGTCGTTGACGTGCTTCAGGCGATCGACATCCACGAACAGGATCGACATGCATTGCCGAGTGCTCGTGCTCTCGGCCAGCATCCGCTCGAGAAAATCCAAGCCGAAACGGCGATTGGGCAGCCCCGTCAGCAGATCGTGATTGGCACGGTATTCCAGCTCATGCTGCTGCGTGAGCAGCTGCTGATTCATGTGACTGAGCTCGGCGTTGCGCACTTCCAGTGCCCGGCGCAGCTTGACGGTGCGCTGGAAGGTGGAGCTGCGGGCGTGCGCCAGTGCTGGAGCAATGATCATCGTCGCCAGCGTATATGTTCCGCCGGCCCCGACAAGATCCGTCAATTGCAAAGGGCTCAGCCACAGGAAGATGGGGATGTAGCAAAACATCAACGGCAAGCTGCTGGTCAACTGATAACGCCAGCCCCAGACCAGCCATGCCGGCATGGCAATCAGCATGCAGGTCGAGAAGCTTAGATTCCATAGCGACAGCGTGATGGCATCCTCGATCATCGATGCCCCGAAACAGAAGTACAGATTGGCGCAGACGGCGCCGAGCAATGCGATATCATCTGGTCGCTGGGGATCGTTCCTCAGCAGCGCGAGGCATATCAGGCACACGCCGAGCAGCAGGAATCGTCCGACCCAGAGCGTCGGCCAGGCATTGGGGACCTGGAAATAATCAAATAGCAGAAAACACGACAGCCCCGCCATGGCGAACAGCACGAAGGTGTAGTTGAGGCGCGCACGAAAATGGCGTGACTCATCATCCTCGGTTTCACGTCGGGACAGCAGACGCTCCTGAAGCGACACGGCACTTCCTCTCTGGCAATCAAGGCACCTGCTCATGCTACACCGCGTGGTGGCCTCGCCGTACTGGTGCAGAGGGTTGATCTATAAACGCTACTTCGGTGCAGGCCCCCGCCAGAGTTGTCAGACATGGCGCCATCACGCGCCATGGTGCCGATGATACGCCCCGCCAACACCATCACGATGGGGCCGGAGCCGTGCAGCGCCGAGGCCAGCGCGTAGCCGCCCAGTACCAGCGCCAGGCTCAGCATCACCTCGACCTGACACTGGTCGATGCTGCGCATCAGCTGGTAGACCAGCGCGCCCAACGCCAGCCCGAGCAGAATGCCGCCACCGGCTTCCTCGAGGAACAGAAGCCCCATGTGACCGAGCTCGACCTCGCCACTGCCGGCCGAGGCTGCCCAGAGCGGCTCATGGCTACCAGAGATCGCCGTGGCGTTCACGGTGGCAGAGATAGAGGCGCAGCTCGAACTCACGCTGATGATACTCCGGCTGCATGTGGCAGCAGAGTCGATAGAACGCCTTGTCGTGGGCCTTCTCGCGCAGATGCGCCAGCTCATGCACCACGATCATGTTGAGCAAGGGTTCGGGCAGGCGTCGGAACAGCGATGAGATACGGATCTCATGCTTGGCCTTGAGCTTGCTGCCCTGCACCCGCGACACGAAGGTATGCAGCCCCAGGGCATTGTCGATGACATGAATCCGGTCGTCATAGATCACCTTGCTGATCGGCGCCGAGCTGCGCAGATACTGATTCTTCAGCGTCATGGCGTAGTCATGCAGCGCCCTGGCCCCCTGCAGCTGATGGGGCTCGGGATACTTGCCGAGAAAGAAGTCGGCCGTACGCCCCGAGGCCAGCAGTTCACTCGCCTGCTGCTGGATCTCGGGGGCGTAGCCCTTGAGATAGCGTAGATCAGCCACTGGGCATCTCTCCTGTTGTTGTCCGAAGGAGGGCCAGAGACAAGAAAACCCGCCGAGGCGGGTTTTCTTGTCATGGCATCGAAAGGCGAGGGGCGAGACGTCCGCCACCTGCCAGGCCTGTCGAGCTGGCGGATTTACAGGCCAGCGGCAGCCTTGAGACCAGCGGCACGATCGGTCTTTTCCCACGGGAAAGCGGTGAAGGTTTCGGTCTTCTGCTCGCCGCTCACGTCGGTCCAGCTGTAGCTGTGCTCGAACGGCTCACGACCGAAGTGGCCGTAGGCAGCGGTCAGCTGATACATCGGGTGCGCCAGGTCCAGCATGGTGGTGATGGCGTACGGACGCAGGTCGAAGTGCTCGCGCACCAGCTCGACGATCTTGGCATCGCTGATCTTGCCGGTGCCGAAGGTGTTGATCGAGACGGAGGTCGGCTCGGCGACACCGATGGCGTAGGAGACCTGGATCTCGCACTTGTCGGCCAGGCCGCTGGCGACGACGTTCTTGGCCACGTAGCGACCGGCATAGGCGGCGCTGCGGTCGACCTTGGACGGGTCCTTGCCGGAGAAGGCACCACCACCGTGACGCGCCATGCCGCCGTAGGTGTCGACGATGATCTTGCGACCCGTCAGACCACAGTCACCCACCGGACCGCCGATGACGAAGTTGCCGGTCGGGTTGATGTGGTATTCGGTGGTCTCGGACAGCCACTCGGCCGGCAACACCTGCTCGATGATCTCGCGCTTGACCATCGCGCGCAGGTCTTCCTGGGACACTTCCGGGTCATGCTGGGTGGACAGCACGACGGCTTCGACGGCGACCGGCTTGCCGGCTTCGTCGTAGCGGAAGGTGACCTGGCTCTTCGCATCCGGACGCAGCCACGGCAGCATGCCGTTCTTGCGCAGTTCCGCCTGACGTTCGACCAGACGGTGAGCGTAGTGGATCGGCGCCGGCATGAAGGAGTCGGTCTCGTTGGTGGCGTAGCCGAACATCAGGCCCTGGTCGCCCGCCCCCTGATCTTCCGGCTTGGTGCGATCGACGCCCTGGGCGATATCGATGCTCTGCTTGCCAATCAGGTTGAGGACACCACAGGTCTCGCCGTCGAAGCCGACGTCGGAAGAGGTATAGCCGATATCGGTGATGACACGACGTACCAGCTCCTCGAGATCCACCCACGCGCTGGTGGAGATCTCACCGGCCACGATGGCAACGCCTGTCTTGACGAGCGTTTCGCACGCGACGCGTGCCTGCTTGTCGCGCGCGATGATGGCATCGAGCACGGCGTCGGAAATCTGGTCGGCAATCTTGTCCGGATGCCCCTCGGACACGGACTCGGATGTGAAGAGTGAGTATTCGCTCATTGGTCCTCGACCCTCTTTTCGGATGCGGGGATGATTCGGCCACTGACGGCAGACTGCGTTGACGACCGAGTAGAAACACGCTTGCGGCGCACGATGAGGCTCAACACGGGCGGTTGAGCCTCGGGGGGGCGAGTTTACACGCCACTTATGTGAGTTCCTAGCGCAATGGGGCGCGTGGGGGCGTCCAATCGAGACCTTTTTGCGACAAGCGCTGCATACAGGGTAATAAGCCGTTGCCACCTTTGGACGAGCACACATCCCGGATGCGATTTGCCGCGCCCTGTCATCTCGGTGACAATACCCGCCCGGAGATCACGCTCGGACGCGAGTCCGCGCGTACAAGGTTCACGCGACGCACTGTCCTTTCCGGCGCACTGTTTTCAGGCGCACAGTCCTGAAGGAGACCCAGGCAGCAGCATGCCCTGGCTCTCGGGAGGCACTGGGCGCCCGGCTCAGCACGCCGTGATTCATTGCCCCACTCTTGACGCCCGCAGGCGAGGAGCTACTGCATGCCTTCCCGTTTAGACCTGGCCAACGCCATCCGTGCACTTTCCATGGACGCCGTTCAGAAGGCCAAGTCCGGCCACCCCGGCGCCCCCATGGGCATGGCCGACATCGCTGAGGTGCTCTGGAACGACCACCTCAAGCACAACCCGGCCAACCCGAACTGGGCCGATCGCGACCGCTTCGTGCTGTCCAACGGCCACGGCTCCATGCTGCTCTACTCCCTGCTGCACCTCACGGGCTATCAGCTGAGCCTTGAAGATCTGCAGAACTTCCGCCAGCTGCATTCCAAGACCGCCGGTCACCCGGAATACGGTTATGCGCCGGGCATCGAGACCACCACCGGCCCGCTGGGCCAGGGTCTGGCCAATGCCGTGGGCATGGCGATCGCCGAGAAGACACTGGCGGCGCAGTTCAACCGTCCGGGTCACACCGTCGTCGACCACACCACCTGGTGCTTCCTGGGTGACGGCTGCCTGATGGAAGGCATCTCCCATGAGGTCGGCTCATTGGCCGGTACCCTGGGTCTGGGCAAGCTGATCGCCCTGTATGACGACAACGGCATCTCCATCGATGGCGAAGTCGAAGGCTGGTTCACCGATGACACCGCCAAGCGTTTCGAATCCTACGGCTGGCACGTCGTGGCCAACGTCGACGGCCACAAGCCGGAAGAGATCAACGCCGCCATCGCGCTGGCCAAGAGCCACGCCGACAAGCCGAGCCTGATCATCTGCAAGACCGTGATCGGCTTCGGCTCCCCGAACAAGGAAGGCACCGAGTCCTGCCACGGCGCGCCGCTGGGTGACGACGAAGTCGCCGCCACCCGCGAGAAGCTGGGCTGGGCCCACGCGCCCTTCCATATCCCGGAAGACATCTATCAGGGGTGGGATGCCAGCGAGCGCGGCGCCAAGCTCGAGAGCGACTGGGATACGCGCTTCGCCCGTTACGCCGAAGCACACCCGGAACTGGCCGCCGAGTTCACCCGCCGTCTGGAAGGCAAGCTGCCGCACGCCCTGACCAGCGAGAAGATGATCGAGGATGCCCAGGCCGCCGGCGACAGCCCGGCCTCGCGCAAGGCCTCCTTCGAGTGCCTGAACCAGCTCGGCCCGCAATTGCCGGAACTGCTCGGCGGCAGTGCCGACCTGGCCCCGTCCAACCTGACCTTCTGGAAGGGCGCCCAGGCGATCACCCGCGAAGACTTCAGCGGCAACTACCTGCACTACGGTGTGCGTGAGTTCGGCATGGGCGCTATCATGAACGGTGCCGGTCTGCACGGCGGCTTCATCCCGTATGGCGCGACCTTCCTGATCTTCATGGAATACATGCGCAACGCCGTTCGCATGGCCGCCCTGATGGGTCAGCAGGCCGTCTACGTCTTCACCCACGACTCCATCGGTCTGGGCGAAGATGGCCCGACGCACCAGCCGATCGAACAGCTGACCAGCCTGCGCACCACGCCGAACCTGTCCACCTGGCGTCCGGCGGATGCCGTGGAGACCGCGGCGGCATGGGATGCGGCCATCAAGCGTCACTCCGGCCCGACCGCGCTGATCCTGTCGCGTCAGAACCTGCCGCATCAGAACCGTGACAAGGCTCAGCTGGCCAACATCAGCCGTGGTGGTTATGTGCTGAAGGACGCCGCCAACGGCCAGCCGGAAGTGATCCTGATCGCCACCGGCTCCGAAGTCGGTCTGGCGATGGATGCCGCCGCCGAGCTGGAAGCCGCCGGTCGCGCCGTGCGTGTCGTGTCCATGCCAGCCACCGACCTGTTCGATGCGCAGGACGCGGAATACCGTGAATCCGTGCTGCCGTCTGCCATCACCGCGCGCGTGGCGATCGAAGCCGGTCATCGTGACTACTGGTTCAAGTATGTCGGTCTGAACGGCGACATCATCGGCATGGAGACCTTCGGGGAATCCGCGCCGGCCGGCGACCTGTTCAAGCACTTCGGCTTCACGGTCGAGAACGTGGTCGAACGCGCCAACAAGCTGCTGGGCTGAACACCGCCTGACCCACTTCGTCGATGACGGAGTGGGATGAAGATCGACGCCGCCGCCTCCCGCTGGGAGCGGCGGCGTTTTCGTCTGTGCGACACTCGAGGAGTCCTCAAGCGTCACCGGCTGTCGCCTGTAGTCGACGTGGCTGACACGAGTCGCGGCTTGATGACACGATTCATCTTGCATGAACGGTCATTCTCCAGCGACCGTGCCCATGAAAGACAGCGCAGACGGCGACTACACAACCCCACCAGTTGGGTAGTGTGACTACGCGTCCTTAGACGAAAAAAACCAGAAATCAGGCGCTTGCGCGCCTTTCGCTCTCTCCGCCCAGCAAAGCGATGCGCTACCATGGACCCCCTGAAAAACACTCGGAACACGACATCCTTGAACCACCAGCCGCCTCTGACCACCGCCGACGCCCCCCAGGGAGACAAGGCGTCCCGACGCCAGGGAAATCCTCCCTTGCGAGTGGCCATCAATGGCTACGGACGCATCGGTCAGTGTGTGCTGAGAGCGCTGGTAGAACGTGAAGCACGCGGTGAGTCACTGCCGCTGGAAGTGGTCGCGATCAACGAGCTGTCAGATCTGGACACCATCACCTATCTGACCCGCTACGACACCACCCACGGCCGCTTCCCCGGCACGGTGGAACAGCGCGACGGCCAGCTGGTCGTCAACGGCCATGCGATCAGCATCCTGTCCGAGGCCAATCCAGATTGCCTGCCCTGGCGGGCATTGGGGATTGACCTGGTGCTGGAGTGCTCCGGCAGCTTCAAGGACCGCGCCACCGCCGAGCGGCATCTGGCGGCAGGCGCCGGACGACTGCTGTTCTCCCAGCCCGGCGATACCGACGCCGATGTCGATGCCACCATCGTGTGCGGCATCAACCAGTCGGCGCTGGCCCCCGCCGAGGCGGGGCAGGCAGGCAGCGGCATGCGCATCGTCTCGGCGGCCTCGTGCACCACCAATTGCCTGATTCCGATTCTGACGGTGCTGGAAGAGGCCTTCGGTCTGGAGCGCGGCGTCACCACCACGGTGCACTCGGCGATGAACGACCAGCCGGTGATCGACGCCTACCACCAGACGGACCTGCGCCTGACGCGCTCGGCGATGAGCTCGATCGTGCCGGTGGATACCGGCCTGGCCAAGGGCATCAACCGCCTGATGCCGCACCTGGAAGGACGCTTCGAATGTCTGCACCTGCGCGTGCCGACCATCAACGTGTCCTGCATGGACATGTCCATCGAGGTGAAGCGTGACGTGAGCGCGGATGAGGTCAATGACCTGCTGCGCGAGGCCTGCGCACGACGCCTGCAGGGCCTGATGGGATTGAGCGAGGAGCCGACGGCTTCCATCGACTTCAACCACGATCCGCGCTCGGGTATCGTGGATGCAACCCAGACCCGTGTTGCCGGCGGCCGGCTGATCAAGATGCTGTGCTGGTTCGACAACGAATGGGGCTTTGCCAATCGCATGCTGGACGTCGCCACCCATTGGCACGCCTGCGAGATGACAACGCCTCTGGCGAGGGAAGCTCTCTCCACCGATTCACGACCAAGGAACCCGTCATGAACGTGCAAACGATGACCGCCCTCGACCTGTCCGGAAAGCGTGTGCTGATCCGCGAAGATCTCAACGTGCCGATCCGCGACGGTCAGGTGACCAGCGACGCGCGTATCCGTGCCAGCCTGCCGACCATCAAGGCGGCACGTGACGCCGGCGCACGCGTGATGCTGATGAGTCATCTGGGCCGCCCCACCGAGGGTGAGCCGGAAGATCAGTTCTCGCTGGCACCGGTCGCGGCACATCTGGGCGAGCTGCTGGGCAGCCCGGTGCGCCTGATCAACGACTATCTCGACACGGCACCGGATATCGCCGAAGGCGAGGTCGTGCTGCTGGAGAACGTGCGCTTCAACAAGGGCGAGAAGAAGGACGAGGAATCCCTGTCCCGCGCCTACGCCGCGCTGTGCGATGTCTACGTGATGGATGCCTTCGGCACCGCGCACCGTGCCCAGGCCTCGACCCATGGCGTGGCACGCTTCGCGCCAAACGCCTGCGCCGGCCCGCTGCTGGCCGCCGAGCTGGAAGCCCTCGAGAAGGCACTCGCCGCACCGCGTGCGCCGATGGTCGCCATCGTCGGCGGCTCCAAGGTCTCCACCAAGCTCGACGTACTCAAGGCGCTGTCCGACAAGTGCCATCAGCTGATCGTCGGTGGCGGCATCGCCAATACCTTCATCGCGGCGGCCGGTTACAACGTCGGCAAGTCCCTCTACGAGGCTGACCTGCTCGATACTGCTCGCGCGCTGATGGACAAGGTCGAGATTCCGCTGCCGACCGACGTCGTCGTCGCCACCGAGTTCTCCGACAAGGCTGAAGCCGTCGTGCGCGCCGTCGCCGACGTCCAGGACGACGAGATGATCCTGGATATCGGTCCGGAGACCGCATCACGCTTCGGTGCGCTGCTCAAGGATGCCGGCACCATTCTCTGGAACGGTCCGGTCGGCGTGTTCGAGATCGACCAGTTCGCCAACGGCACCGAGCAGCTGGCGATGGCCATCGCCGAGAGCGACGCCTTCTCCATCGCCGGAGGTGGCGACACCCTGGCGGCCATCGACAAGTACGACGTCGAGTCGCGCGTCTCCTACATTTCCACCGGTGGTGGCGCCTTCCTCGAATACGTGGAAGGCAAGGTACTGCCGGCCGTTGCGGCATTGGAAGCCGCAGCAAGCTGAACCCGCCTGTGTCCTCATTGGCGCAGGCTTAGAGTCACGGCCACAAGGTCGCCCCCCGTCAGCAGACGGGGGGCACCTGACGCTTCTCCACTCGATTCCTCAAAAAGACAGGTGATGTCATGGCATTGATCAGCATGCGCCAGATGTTGGACCACGCAGCCGAGTACGGATACGGCATCCCGGCGTTCAACGTCAACAACCTCGAGCAGATGCGCGCCATCATGGAAGCCGCCGACCACACCGATTCTCCGGTGATCGTCCAGGCCTCCGCCGGCGCACGCAAATACGCGGGCGCGCCGTTCCTTCGCCACCTCATCCTGGCTGCGGTGGAAGAATTCCCGCATATCCCGGTGGTCATGCACCAGGATCACGGTACCTCGCCGGCAGTCTGCCAGCGCTCCATCCAGCTGGGCTTCAGCTCGGTGATGATGGACGGCTCGCTGGGCGAAGACGGCAAGACCCCGACCAGCTACGAATACAATGTCGATGTGACCCGTCGCACCGTCGAGATGGCCCACGCCTGTGGCGTGTCCGTCGAAGGCGAGCTGGGTTGCCTCGGCTCGTTGGAAACCGGCATGGCCGGTGAAGAAGACGGCATCGGTGCCGAAGGCAAGCTGGACCACGACCAGATGCTGACCGACCCGGAAGAAGCCGCCGACTTCGTCAAGAAGACCCACGTCGATGCCCTGGCCATCGCCATCGGTACCTCCCACGGCGCCTACAAGTTCACCAAGCCGCCGACGGGTGACACCCTGTCCATCCAGCGCATCAAGGAAATCCACGCCCGCATCCCCGAGACTCACCTGGTGATGCACGGCTCTTCCTCCGTGCCGCAGGACTGGCTGGAAATCATCAACGAATACGGCGGCAAGATTCCGGAAACCTACGGCGTGCCGGTCGACGAGATCGTCGAAGGCATCAAGCACGGCGTGCGCAAGATCAACGTCGACACCGACCTGCGCCTGGCCTCTACCGGCTCCATCCGTCGCTTCATGGCCCAGAACCCGTCTGAATTCGACCCGCGCAAGTACCTGAAGGAATCCGTGAAGGCGATGCGCGACATCTGCATCGCCCGCTACGAAGCCTTCGGTGCCGCCGGTCATGGCAGCAAGATCGACCCGATCAACCTCGAAGCGATGTTCGAGCGTTACAACCGTGGCGAGCTGGACCCGAAGATCAACTGATCGGGCGGCCCCCGCCAAGGTATCCCTGCCAGCCTGTCCGCACGCGAGCAGGCAGGGAGTGAAGAGAAAGGCGACCCTTCGGGGTCGCCTTTTTTATACGCCTCAGGGTGCCAGCCTCTCGCGCACGCAGGTATCCTTTCGAGATTCCGTTTGGCATTGATCATTCATCACCGTATCGCAGGAGACATCATGGCCTCGCTCAAGGATCAACTGTCCGGGCTTGTCTATTCCACCGAACATGGCGCAACCTGCCCTGAGTGTCGGCGTGCCGAAGCCGAGTGCGAATGTGCCGACCTCGCCGAGCGTGAACGCCTGGCAAGCCTCGATGGCGTGGTGCGTATCCGGCTCGAGACCAGCGGTCGCAAGGGCAAGGGCGTGACCACCGTGAGCGGGATTCCGCTCGCCGAGAAGGAACTCAAGGCCCTGGCCAAGACTCTCAAGCAGCGGTGCGGCACTGGCGGCAGCCTCAAGGATGGCATCGTGGAGATCCAGGGCGATCACCGCGAGACGCTCAAGGCGGAACTCACGCGGATGGGCTATACCGTCAAGCTGGCCGGTGGCTGAACGCCCGCTGCGCGCACCACTGCCTTCCATCTCGCTGCACAAGGGATTTCCATGCTGAACTTCATCACGCCACGCCGGCTTTCGGCTCGCACGCTCTCGCTCTCTGGCCTGCTGCTGGCCACGCTCGGGCTGGGTGGCTGCATGACCGGCCCGGACTTCACGCAGCTGCAGGCGCGCGTGGTGCCGCAGCAGGCCTTCACCGCACCGCCGGATGCGATGCTGGAAGTGCGCCTGGTGGATGTCTCCCGCGCCGACGCCGAGGCTGGACTGATTGCCAGTACCCGCTATGGCGGCCTGCGTGAAGGGCCTTTCCCGGTCAGCCTGCAGTACGATCGCAATGCCATCGAGGAAGGCCATCGCTACGCGCTGCAAGCCGATGTGCGCAGCGATGGCCGCCTGTATTGGATCAATGACAGCGCGGTGCCGGTGCTGGGTGACGCCAGCACCTCACAAGGCGAGGGCGAGGGCGAGGTCGAGATCCCGCTCACGCCGCTGCCGCGGGCACTGGGGCATTGAACATGCCCTCCCTTTCCTTCAGATAGGACATCCCGATGGATTGGCTGGAATACCTGTTACCCGTCTTCTTCCTGACCCCACTGGGTGCCATCGCGCTGGTGGTGCTGGGCATGCGCGGCCTGCATGAGCGGCGCATCCAGTCGCCACTGACCCGCCGTCAGCTGCGCGAACCGGGCCAGAGCCTGCGCGATCGTCTCGATGAGGCCTTCCAGGCGCTGTTTCTCGACGGGGCGCTCGGGCCGCTCATCACCTTGAGCCCGCTGGTCTACGGCATGGGGCGCATGGTGTTCGGTGAAGAGCAGAACTGGCTTGAGTGGGCCGCCTACGGTCTGGCCTGTGCGCTGCTGGTGCTGGTGTTCGCGCTGCGCCTGACGCGGCACTTCCAGCGTATCCGCAAGCTCAAGCTGGGGCTGGCCTGCGAGCTGTCCATCGGTCAGGAGCTCGACCAGCTCATCCGCCCGGAACAGCTCACCAGCATGGTCTATCACGACGTGCCGGCCGATGACTTCCATATCGATCATCTGGTGGTCACCCCCGCCGGGGCCTACGCCATTCGTACCAAGGCGCGCTCACGGCCGCTGGATGCACTGGGCGCACTCAAGGATGAGGTCAAGCTCAAGGATGGTCGCCTGTACTTCCCGGGCTATCGCGAGCGCAAACCGCTGCGCGAGACACGTACCGCACGCGACTGGACGGCCGCCTGGCTGAAGCGTGAGTGCGGTGTCGAGGTTCCGGTGCAGGGGCTGCTGGCCCTGCCGGGCTGGCAGATCGTGCGCGAAGGACCCCAGCGCGAGAATGACCCCGAGGTCGTCAATGGCGAGGGCCTGGCCGAGTGGCTGAGCACCCATTGCATGGCTCCCGAAGAGGGTTGCCCGACCCTGGATGACGCCCTCAAGCAGCGCATCAACGAGGCGATTCTCGACCGCGTTCAGGCCGAGCGCCTCGCCACCAACTGACCCTCCGCCATGCTCCGGCCCCTCGGAGCATGGCAGCGCCAGACAAAGGCTTGCCAAGGCAACCCGCCCGGCGTTAAATACGCGCCGGTCCAGCCTTGGCAACCTTATCGCGCTATCGCAATGATGGCGCTCCTGGCGACATATCCCACATGAAACTCATCACCTTCGACGCTTTTCGCACCCTCGGCATCCCCGGTGTCCGGTATATCAAGCCGGAGCGCATGCTGGATCACCTCGACGAGATCCGCGCCGCCGACATCCTGCTGTTTCCCGAATACTGGCAGATCACCACTCTGGTCTACGGCCTCGGCAAACGCATCTTCCCCAGCCTGCCCAGCTACGCGATCGGCCACGACAAGGTCGAGCAGACGCGCGTCTTTCAGGCCATCTGCCCGGACAATGTGCCGCCGACCGAGATTCGCGGCGCCAGCCGTCAGGCAATCGATGATATCGAGGCGCGCTTCGGCTACCCGCTGATCGTCAAGGAAGTCAAAAGCTCGATGGGTGTCGGTGTGAAGCTGATCCAGTCGCGTGGCGAACTGGAAGAGCATGCGGCGGAGCATCCGGTGCTGTATGCCCAACCGCGCCTGGAGATCGACCGCGACCTGCGCATCGTGGTGGTAGGTGGCGAAGTCATCACCGCCTACTGGCGCGTCACGCCGCTGGGCGGCTATCGCTCCAATGTCAGTCAGGGTGGCGAGACGTCCTACGACAATATCCCGGCCCCCGCCATCGCCCTGGCCCTGCAACTGGCCGAGGCATTGGGTGTCGACCATGCCGGCTTCGATATCGCGATGGTCGATGGCCATCCCATCGTGTTCGAGTTCAATCGTCTGTTCGGCAATCAGGGCATTCCGGACAGCTCGCGTCGCATCGGTGCCGCCATTCGCCGTCATCTAGCGCTCGACAACAGCGACAACGATCCGACACCCCCGCAGCTGACACCGCCCCGCAGGCGCCGCGAGACACTGCTGGAAGCCGGCTGAGCGCTGACCGTTCTGAACGACAGCCCTGAACGACAGCCCTGAACGACAGCCCTGAACGACAGAACGCCGCCCGATGGGCGGCGCTCTGTCGTCTGGTCGCGGCCATTCGACTGGCCAGCTGGCTCATTTCCTTACAGGCGCGAGGGGCGGCTGTGCGGGTCGCCTTCGACATGATCCTTGGGCGGGTCCTGCCGCGGCTTGCCTGCTGCCGGCACGTCCTCGTCGGGGATTTCCCAGGTGCCTTCTTCAGTCCAGGGGTCATCTTCCGGGAATTCCTCGATATTGATTTCCTTGACCGTGTAATCCGGCTGGTAGCGCAGGTCATAGTGCGCGGCACGCACGATGGAGATACACAGCATCAAGGCCACTGCCAATAGCGGCACACCCCCGATGATGGAAGCCGTCTGCAGGGTCTCCAGCCCGCCGATGAACATCAGCACGATGGGCATGAATGACAGCGCGAAGGCCCAGAACAGGCGGTTCCAGCGCATCGGCTCTTCGTCGACTTCCTTCTGGACCACAGCGGCCAGAATGTAGGAGATGGAGTCGAAGGTGGTTGCGGTGAAGATCAGTGCCAGCAGCGTGAAGGCGAAGATCACCACGTAGTCCAGCGGCAGCGTGTGCAGCATCGCGAAGATGGCCGCGGTCGGGCTCTGGTCATTGAGGATGGTGACCACGTCCAGCTGACCGGACAGCTGCAGGTAGAGGCCGTAGTTGCCCATCACCATGAAGAACAGGAAGCAGCCCATGGTGCCGAAGAACATCGAACCGGCGACCATGGCGCGGATGGTGCGGCCCCGCGAGATACGCGCGATGAAAAGCCCCACGCTGGGCGCGAACACCAGCCACCAAGCCCAGTAGAAGATGGTCCAGTCCTGCGGGAAGTGCGTGTCCTCGAAGCCCTTGAACTCGGCGAACGGCTCCAGCCAGGTGGCCATGAGGATCAGGTTGCTCATCACGCGGCCCAGCGCATCCAGACCGGTATTGGCCATGAACAGGGTCGGCCCCACGATGAAGATGAACAGCAACAGGCCGACCGCCAGCCAGAAGTTGATGTCTGACAGCAGCTTGATGCCCTTCTTGAGACCCACGTAGGCGCTGTAGCCGAACAGGGCGGTACACACCAGCAGCACCACGATCTGCGTGGTCAGCGACTTGGGTACCCCGAACAGCTCGTGCACCCCCTCGTTGATCATCGGTGCCGCCAGCCCCAGGGTGGTCGCTCCGCCGCCCAGCATGCCGAAGACGAAGCTGATATCGATCAGCTTGCCCAGCCAGCCATGCGCCAGCTTTTCGCCCAGCACCGGCATCAGCGCTTCGGAAATCTTCAACACGCTGTGGTGACGCACGTAGTAGAAGTAGGCGATCGGCACGGCGGGGATCAGGTAGATCGCCCAGGCCAGCGGGCCCCAGTGGAAGATGCCGTAGGCCGCGGCCCATTCCGCTGCCTCCGGTGTCTTGCCTTCCACATGGAACGGGGGCGACTGGTAGTAGTAGACCCACTCGATCATCGACCAGTACAGGATGGAGGCCCCGATCCCGGCACAGAACAGCATCGCTGCCCATGAGACGATGGAGAATTCGGGCTTCTCCTCGGCATCACCGAGCTTTATCTGACCGATGTCGCTGAAGATGATGTAGATCATGAAGCCGCCGGCCCCCACGCCGAGCAGCAGATAGAGCACACCGAGCTTGCTGGTGACGAAGTTCTTGGCCGCCGATACCCACATCGCGCCCTGCTCGGGGAAGATGACCAGGGGCAGCGTCACTGCCAACAGCAGGAAGATCGAGCCGAAGAAGGTCGGCTTGTCGATCATGTCGAAGGCCTTTTCCGGCCGATCCCCCGCCGTCTTGGCCGATACCGTTCGGGTTTCCTTGCTCATTTATAAGCCTCATTTATCGTTATTGCTGTGCATAATAACAGCTTATCATGGTTGATTGCGATACACGCATCTCCACTGCGTACAATCCTAGTACAACGATCCAAGCGCCTACGTAAAGATAATTTAACGCATGCAAGTCATTCATTGACGCGCGGAGGGCCTTGGCGCCTAGGGCCCAGAGAGGAACAGGAAGCACGACGACAGACTGACAGCGACAGGCAAATCAGCAGGGAAGACACAGCCAGAACAGGCAGCGCAGAGGTGGGCAGCCACAGAGGGGTAAAACGCAAGGAAGGCGCAGCAAAGGCAGCAGATGTCAGGCCGGACAGCAGGCATCCGCCAGGAAACAGCACGGCACCGCTGCCGCTCCCCGGCGGGTAATGATGAGGCTGAAAGTGATGAAGCCTGCAGTGATCAGGCTTTAGATGATCGGGCTGATGGCGCCTCGCTCTCAGTCGCCGCGCAGGCGCCCGCCCATCTCCTGGGCGAGATCCACCGCGAAGTGGTCCGTCATGCCGCCGATGAAGTCGAGCATGCGCCGATAGCTGCGGTAGAGATCCCAGTCCTTGGTCGGCGTGTTCTCGCCGATCAATGCCAGCACACGTTGATGCTTGAAGCTGGAACGTCCCTTGGTATGCAGCTCATGCGCAGCGCCGATGAAGGCCTCGAGCAGGATACCCAGCGTGGTGTAGGCGCCTATCTCCAGCTTGGCCTTGCGCTCGTTGCGGAAGATCTTCTGGCGCGCCAGATTCTTGGCTTCCCGCACGCCCCAGCCAAGGTCGGGGTGGCACAGGTCGAGCAGGTCTTCGCTGAGCGTACCGGCCAGCAGTTCCGTCTCGCGCTGGACGAAAGCCTCGGCGACATCATTGACGGCACGCTCCATCGCCGCGCCTCTCAGCGCCGCCACCTTACGCCGCTGGGAAGTGCCGCGGGCGACCATCTCCTGATATTCGCGCGGCTCGCCACCGCTGATGCCGGTGAGAATCTCGAACACTTCCTCGAACTGCAGGATGCCCATCTCGAGGCCATCTTCCAGGTCCAGCAGCGCATAGCAGATGTCATCGGCGGCCTCGACCAGCCACGCCAGCGGGTGACGGCACCAGCGTCCATCGGCCCGTGCCAGCAGACCGCAACGCTCGGCGACCTGATCCAGCAGCCCACGTTCGCTCTGATAGCAGCCGAATTTGCCGCCCGCCGTGGCGTGCTCCACCGTCCACGGGTACTTGAGCAGCGTGCCCAGCGTCGCTGCCGTCAGGCGCATGCCGCCATGGAACTGGTTGTATTCGATCTGGGTGACGATGCGAAAGCCCTGGGCATTGCCTTCGTAGGTGAGCAGGTCCTCGCGCTCGGCATCGCTCAGCCCGGCCAGCCGACCGTTATCACTGGCGGCCTCGGCGGCGAACCAGTCACGGATGGCATACTCCCCGGCATGCCCGAAGGGCGGGTTGCCGATGTCATGTCCCAGGCAGCCGGTCTGGACGATGACGCCGAGATCCGACGGCGTGATCCAGTCGGGCAACTGCTCCTTGAGCTTCTCGCCGACCATCATGCCCAGCGAGCGACCGACGCAGCCGACCTCCAGCGAGTGGGTCAGGCGCGTGTGGATGTGGTCGTTGTCGGTCAGCGGATGAACCTGGGTCTTGCGCCCCAGGCGACGGAAGGAACCCGCGAACACGATGCGGTCGTGGTCCTTGTGGAAGGGAGTCCGCCCCATCTCACGCGATACGGTGCCCGGTGCGTCATGCAGGCGACTCGGTTCCAGCAGTCGCTCCCAGCTCATCGATGACATCAGGCAACTCCTTGGCAGGCGCCGAGCACTGGCGCCGGCGAGCAGATAACAGGTGAATGACGCGCATGAAAAAGAGAACAGGGATTGTGGCACCCTGTTCTCCTTGTCTCCAGCCCGCTCAAGTCATCCTCAGCTCGCCAAGATTACCCTCGACCCCGCTCAGGCAGTCCTCAGTCCTCGGCCAGCGCCGGCAGCAGCACCTTGAGCTTGCGGGTCAGGGTGTTGCGTCCCCAGCCCAGCAGCTCGGCGGCTTCGCCCTTGCGACCACCGGTATGCTTGAGGGCCGTCTCGATCAGGATGCGCTCGAAGTCGGGCACCGCTTCTTCCAGCAGATGGGTATGACCGGCGGCAAGTGCGCGGTCTGCCCACTCGCGGAAGGCACCACGCCAATCGCCGGAGGCCGCCTCGGTGCCGCTGGCATCGCGCAGCTCCGGCGGCAGGTCCTCGATCATCACTTCTCGCCCCGAGGCCATCACCGTCAGCCAGCGACAGGTGTTCTCGAGCTGGCGCACGTTGCCCGGCCAGTCGAAACGCGTCAGGTGTTTCTCCGCGGCCTCCGTCAGCACCTTGGGCTCGGTCGACAGCTCACGCGCGGCCTCGCCCAGGAAGTGGCTCATCAGACGCGGGATGTCTTCGCGGCGCTCAGACAGGCGCGGCAGATGCACGCGAATCACGTTGAGGCGGTGGAAGAGATCCTCACGGAAACGCCCATCCTCGACCAGCTTTTCCAGGTGCTGGTGCGTCGCGGCGATAATGCGCACGTCGACCTTGACCGGCGTGATGCCACCGACACGATAGAACTCGCCATCGGCCAGCACACGCAGCAGGCGAGTCTGGGTCTCGGCGGGCATGTCACCGATCTCATCGAGGAACAGCGTGCCGCCATCGGCCTGCTCGAAGCGCCCGCGGCGCAGCGCCGTGGCGCCGGTGAAGGCGCCCTTTTCGTGGCCGAACAGCTCCGATTCCATCAGGTCCTTGGGAATCGCGGCCATGTTGAGTGCGATGAACGGCTTGCCGGCGCGCGGCGAGTGCTGATGCAGCGCCTGGGCCACGCGCTCCTTGCCGGTACCGGACTCGCCGTTGATCAGGACGGTGATATGCGACTGTGACAGGCGGCCGATGGCGCGAAAGACTTCCTGCATCGCCGGCGCTTCGCCGATGATTTCCTTGGTCAGTCCTTCCGGCACGGCGGCGGGTGCCTTGGACTCACGGGCATGTGCCACGGCGCGCCGTACCAGCGCCAGCGCTTCATCCACATCGAACGGCTTGGGCAGGTATTCGAAGGCGCCGCCCTGATAGGAAGCCACGGCGCTGTCGAGGTCGGAATGCGCCGTCATCACGATGACGGGCAGGTCCGGGTACTTCTCGCGCACGCGCGCCATCAGGTCGAGGCCATCGGTGCCGGGCATGCGGATATCGGTGATCAGGACATCCGGGCACTGACGCATGATGCTGGCTTCGGCCTGATCAGCACGCTCGAAGGTTTCCACCTCGAGGTCGGGTTGTGCCAGAGCGCGCTCCAGCACCCAGCGAATGGCGCGGTCGTCATCGACGATACAGACGCGGGCAGTCTCGCTCATGTGTGATCTCCAGAAGTGCCGGCTAGCGGAATGAGTAAACGGAATTCGGTATGCCCGGGGCGCGAGTCACACTCGATCAGCCCCTGATGCTGGTGCAGGATGCCCTGGGCGATCGACAGCCCGAGCCCTGAGCCTTCGGCGCGCCCCGAGACCATCGGGTAGAACAGCGTCTCGCGCAGGCTCTCCGGGATGCCGGGGCCGTTGTCGATGATCGCCAGCTCGCACACCAGTCGGTGGCGCTCATGGCCCAGCGTGAACTGACGACGAGCGCGGGTCCGCAGCGTGATCTCCCAGGGCGCCTCTTCGCCCTCGTGCGTATCCGGACGGGGCTGCTCGTTGAGCGCCTGGGTGGCGTTGCGTGCGATGTTGAGTACCGCCTGGATCAGCTGGCCTTCGTCGCCGATCACCTCCGGCAAGCTCGGGTCATAGTCGGCCGTCAGCTTGATGTGATGCCCTTCCGCCGCCAGCAGGGAGCGCACCCGCTCGGTCACCGAGTGGATGTTGACCGGTGACTGCAGCGGTGGCCGGTTCGGCCCCAGCATGCGGTCGACCAGATCCCGCAGGCGGTCCACCTCCTCGATGATGATGCGCGTGAATTCCACCATCTGCGGTTCGGGCAGGTCACGCTCGAGGAGCTGGGCAGCGCCACGAATGCCGCCGAGCGGGTTCTTGACCTCATGCGCCAGCCCGCGTGTCAGCACCTTGACCGCCTCCTGGCGGGCGATCAGCGCTTCTTCGCGCGAGATCTGCATCAGGCGGTCACGCGGTTCTATCTCGACCAGCAGTTCATTGGCGCTGATGGGCGTCGCGGTGAAATCCACCGTCAGCGCTTCATTGGCTGCGTTGATGATCTCGGCCTCACGCTGGGTGTAGGGATGCTGTTCCTCCAGCGCCTTGCGCAGCACATTGACCAGGGTGTCATCCAACCCCGGCATGTTGTCGGGCGTACTGCCCTTCACGCGCACCAGACTCACCGCCAGCAACGTCTCCGCGGCGGGATTCATCCAGACCATCTGCAGTTGTGAGTCCAGCACCACCACGGCAGTGTTGAGGTGTTCGAGCAGTCGTTGATGCATGGGTTTGTTCGCCATCTGCAGTACGTCTCCCTGTTCTGCAATAACCGCGCCAGTCTGGTGCAGGCACCGAAAACACGGCGTCCGATGCTGTGCAACCATTTCTGGCCCCTCATATTGGCACCAAAATGGTGCAGGCGAGAAATCGCGCTCGAGCTCGTGTTGCTTCACTCCGCCATCAGGCAACCCGATATCGACTGGCCCAGACACGAAAAAGCCGCCCGAGGGCGGCCTGTCAGCGAAGGTGAAACGCGCGATGAAAGAAGGCCGCCCAGACGCTGCTAGCCTCCGCCAGCATTGGCAGGATTGTTCGGGTTACGAGGCAGATTGACGCTGGCGCGTTGCACATAGACCACCTTCGGCTCGCTGGTCTGGCGTACGCGACCGGTGGAATCCAGCAACTCCGCCTGGATGACATGCTTGCCACGCTCCAACGCCGGCACCATGAAGACGGTACTGTGCATGGCGGATTGAGACGGCGCGCCATCCACGGTCACGCGCACCTTGTCTTCCGGACGCAGCTTGGGCTCGATCCCCAGGCGTACCGCCAGATTGCCCGCCTGTCCGGTCTGCAGCGTTTCCTCGTTGGACGGGCTCTGGATGGTGAAGGTGGTATAGCCACGGAAAGCCACATCCACCGCAGGCGCCCGGGTGCTCTCGCTGGATGAGGAAGAACTCACGCGCGACGGCGTGCTGCGCCGCGGCGGCAGGGATTCCGTCGATGGCACCACGCTGAGCGGCGTCAGCTGCACCTTGCTGCCGCCCGCAGGCTGATCACTGAAGACCACGTTGCCATTGGCATCGACGTGGCGATAGACCTGAGCCGCCTGAAGATCGAACGACAGGCTCGTCAGCATCAGCGTCGCTGCCAGCAGCAGGCACTGCAGTGGCTCGGGGCGCGCTGCTGGCAGTGCACGCGAGTCAGTCGCGGGGTTCGCGACGCGCAGGGAGGATACGAAGGGCCACATCCGAAGATTCCTGAAGAGAGTCATGGGAGGCCAGAAGCCGCAGGCAGCTCCAGCGGGATTGGGTCTATCGGCAGGCGATCCTGCTGCCTGTTGACAAGGCTAACAAGTTACAAAGCTTACCGCGTTGATGCCAGCATTTGGGGCCCTCGACAAGACGCCTGTGGGCATTGACTGTCACGCAAGGCTACCACCGCGCCCTGCAGGTCTGTCAGCAGCATTGCCGATATCAGGCAAAAGGATCAGAGCAAAGAGCCAGAACGAAAAACAGGGCCACACCTGTCGGTATGGCCCTGCTGTCGTCATCGTCGTGGGCTTGCCTCCACCTGGAAGGCACTCCGCCAGATGGCGTGGCTAGCGAATGACTGCCTCAACCTCTGCAGCGCCTGGGCGTTGCTGTACTTGGGCGTTGCAGTGCTTAGGCGTTGCAGTGCTTAGACGCTGTAGTACATGTCGAATTCGAGCGGGTGAGTCGCCATGCGCAGGCGCTGGACGTCTTCGCCCTTCAGCTCGAGATAGGCATCGATCATGTCGTCTGTGAAGACGCCGCCCTGGGTCAGGAACTCACGATCGCCGTCAAGCGCGGTCAGGGCCTGTTCGAGGCTCTCGGCCACAGTCGGGATGGACTTGGCTTCTTCGGCCGGCAGGTCGTAGAGGTTCTTGTCCATCGCGTCACCCGGGTGGATCTTGTTCTTGATACCGTCGATACCGGCCATCAGCATCGCGGAGAACGCCAGGTACGGGTTGGCCGTCGGATCCGGGAAACGCGCCTCGACACGCTTGCCTTTCGGGCTGGCAGTGTACGGAATGCGGATGGAAGCGGAACGGTTGCGGGCAGAGTAGGCCAGCATGACCGGCGCTTCGAAGCCCGGCACCAGACGCTTGTAGGAGTTGGTGGACGCATTGGTGAAGGCGTTCAGGGCACGAGCGTGCTTGATGATGCCGCCAATGTAGTAGAGAGCCATTTCGGACAGACCCGCGTACTCGTCACCGGCGAACTGGTTGTCGCCATCCTTCCAGAAGGACTGGTGAACGTGCATGCCTGAACCGTTGTCCCCGACCAGCGGCTTGGGCATGAAGGTCGCGGACTTGCCGTAGGCGTGAGCCACGTTGTGGATCACGTACTTGAGTTCCTGAACCTCATCGGCCTTCTTGACCAGGGTATTGAACTTGACGCCAATCTCGTTCTGGCCGGCGTTCGCCACTTCGTGGTGGTGAACTTCGACTTCCTGACCGATGGCTTCCAGGGTGTTGCACATGGCAGCACGGATATCGTGGAAGCTGTCGATCGGCGGGACCGGGAAGTAGCCGCCCTTCAGACGCGGACGGTGACCCAGGTTGCCGCCTTCCGGCGTGGAATCGGTCGCCCAGGCACCTTCTTCGGAAGAGATCTTGAACATGGAACCGTTCATCTCGTTCTTCCAGTGCACTTCGTCGAAGATGAAGAATTCCGGCTCCGGACCGAAGAAGGCGGTGTCGCCCAGACCGGTAGACTTCAGGTATTCCTCGGCGCGCTTGGCGACGGAGCGCGGATCGCGCTCATAGCCCTGCATGGTGGCCGGCTCGATGACGTCGCAGCGCAGCACCAGGGTAGTGTCTTCGGTGAACGGGTCGAGGAAGGCAGTGCCGTCGTCCGGCATCAGGATCATGTCGGATTCGTTGATGCCCTTCCAACCTTCGATGGAGGAACCATCGAACATCTGGCCGTTCTCGAAGAATTCCTCATCCACTGCACGCGCCGGGATGGAGACGTGCTGCTCCTTGCCCTTGGTGTCGGTGAAGCGCAGATCAACCCACTTGACTTCGTGTTCTTCAATCAGGGCAAGTGTCTTCTCAGCCATGGTAATTCTCCGATGGAGCCGGCGGCTCTGGTTACAGTTGGTGTCAGCGTTGTCTGGGGTTATTGCTCTATTTTGTAAGCCTTTTCTCTCATGGTCGGCGTCGTTATGCCAGCCATCAGACAGGATGCTCTAACAATGCAGTGAGCGTGCCAGAATGGCGCACGCCGCATCGTCGATTTCAGTAAGCTAATGAATATGCTAAAAAAAAACATCACCATCTTCATGCATACAGCACGAAAACCCGACCAAGGATGGGCCGACAAGGTGCAAAAATTCTTGCCGCGCAGTGCAGATTCATCATTTGGGTGCACCAAAAAACGTCATTGCTCCACATTGGTGCAAAATACTGGATCTCAAGTATTTCTCCGCTCACACCCGATGATCACGTCAGCATCAGATTGCGGTCATTTCTTCCTTTCCTCCTGATGTTGGCCTCGACTCACAAGTTTTTTTCATGCGCGACAGGGGGGCGGAAAAGACTTGAGAGACAATCATTTGGGCACTTCAGACCAATTGAAGGCACTCGCTGACTCGCCTCGTGAATGCACGATGCTGGCAGGAGGCATGCCATGCCCCCTATAATGCGCCCCAAATCACAAGCGCCCGGTACGCGAGCGCCCATTTTCCGCACAGGTTCCCGTCGTGATCGAGAAACTTCGCAACATAGCCATCATCGCCCACGTTGACCACGGTAAAACTACCCTGGTCGACAAGCTCCTGAGTCAGTCTGGCACCCTGGACCGCAAGGCCGAGGGTCAGGAACGCATCATGGATTCCAACGACCAGGAAAAAGAGCGCGGCATCACCATTCTCGCGAAGAACACCGCGATCCAGTGGAACGACTACCACATCAACATCGTGGATACCCCCGGGCACGCTGACTTCGGTGGCGAAGTCGAGCGCGTGATGTCCATGGTCGATTCCGTACTGCTGCTGGTCGATGCCGTCGATGGCCCGATGCCGCAGACGCGCTTCGTGACCCAGAAGGCATTCGCCCAGGGCCTGAAGCCGATCGTCGTCGTCAACAAGATCGACCGTCCGGGCTCTCGTCCTGACTGGGTCGTTGACCAGATCTTCGATCTGTTCGACAACCTGGGCGCGACTGACGAGCAGCTCGACTTCCCGATCATCTACTGCTCTGCCCTCAACGGCATTGCCGGTATGGACCCGGAAGACCTGAAAGACACCATGGACCCGATGTTCCAGTCCATCGTCGACATCGTCGAGCCGCCGAAGGTCGAGCTGGACGGTCCGTTCCAGATGCAGATCTCCGCACTGGACTACAACAGCTACGTCGGCGTCATCGGTCTGGGCCGCATCAAGCGCGGCGCCGTCAGCCCGGGTCAGCAGGTGTCCATCATCACCAAGGAAGGCGCTGTCCGTAAGGGCAAGATCGGCCAGGTCATGACTCACATGGGTCTGGACCGCGTGCAGACCGACAAGGCGACTGCCGGCGATATCGTCTGCATCACCGGTATCGAGAACCTCGCGATCTCCGACACCATCTGCGACACCGCCACTGTCGAGGCGCTGCCGCCGCTGACCGTCGATGAGCCGACCGTCTCCATGACCTTCCAGGTCAATGACTCTCCGTTCGCCGGTCAGGACGGCAAGTTCGTCACCAGCCGCAACATCCGTGAGCGTCTGGATCAGGAACTGATCCACAACGTCGCACTGCGCGTCGAACAGGGCGAGACGCCGGAGAAATTCGTCGTCTCCGGTCGTGGTGAGCTTCACCTCTCCGTTCTCATCGAATCCATGCGTCGTGAAGGCTTCGAGCTGGCCGTGGGTCGTCCGGAAGTCATCATCAAGGAAATCGACGGCAAGAAGCAGGAGCCGTACGAAGAAGTCATCATCGACTGTGAAGAGCAGCACCAGGGCTCCATCATGGAAGAGCTGGGCTACCGCAAGGGCGAGCTGACCAACATGAACCCGGATGGCAAGGGTCGTGTGCGTCTGGACTTCATCATCCCGTCTCGCGGTCTGATCGGCTTCCGTGGCCAGTTCCTGACCCTGACCTCCGGTACCGGTATTTTGACCAGCCGCTTCGATCACTACGGTGACCTGAAGGAAGGCGCAGGCGTCGAGCGCCGCAACGGCGTCATGATCTCCATGGTGCCGGGCAAGGCGCTGTCCTACGCCCTGTACACCCTGCAGGAACGTGGCAAGCTGATCATCGGTCACGGTACCGAAGTCTATGAAGGCATGCTGGTCGGTATTCACAACCGTGCCAATGACCTGGTCGTGAACCCGACCAAGGCCAAGAAGCTCGATAACATGCGTTCTACCGGCAACGATGAAAACATCGTGCTGACGCCGCCGATTCGCTTCACCCTGGAACAGGCGATCGAGTTCCTGGATTCCGATGAGCTGGTAGAAGTCACTCCGCAGCACATCCGTATCCGCAAGAAGTACCTGAAAGAGAACGAGCGCAAGCGCGCCAGCAAGTAAGCTGGCCCAGCCCGCCCCCTGTCTGATGTCAGGGGGCATCGTGCTCAAACGCAAAAGACCCGCCAACTCGGCGGGTCTTTTGCGTTTGAGCACTTTTCGTTGTTGCCGTAAAGGGCTGCATGACTACCTCTCTAATACTTGTGAATGTCATTGCAGAAAGTGCGTCGCTATTAGGGCTCGCAGAATAAGGCAACTTTGCGCGATACCTTGGCCTGAGGCATCTCTAACACTTAAATGAGGGTTATATGAGGCATATTAGTGTTGTGCATATAGCGTCTTCATTCAGAGCATGCCACTCGCGGCCAACGCCCCTGCGCAACGTCATGCCTTGATCTATTGATAGCGCGCAATCACACGACACCGAGCAAGGATAAATCGTCGAATTATGATGATGCGTCGCGTTTGAACGACGCAAAAACGAGACGTCGATGCGCAGTCACTAGGGTCAACGCAACGGAGCAGGTATCTTCTGCCGGAGTCTTCTTCATGCATATCCTGCAGTTAACGAAGGCTTGTTCGCCACACGCCACCCGGAGCAGGGTCCTCTTACCGATCCTCGTGAGCACTCGCCATGTGTCGCCATTGCCAAGCCAGATGTGTGCAATGCGTCACGAATACGCTCCAGAAGACCCGTATGAAAGGATTCAGCAATGAGCATCAAGCAACGCCTCGAAGTCCTGCCATGGGACACGCTGGCGCGTTACCGCCTGATCGAGATCATCGCCTTGTGGGAGGGGCGAGTCACTTCGCGTCATCTGGGCAACGCCTTCGGTATCGCCAGGCAGCAAGCCTCGCGCGTCATGAAGACCTACCGCGAGACGGTCGCCGAGAACAATCTCGAGTATGACCCCGTCATCAAGGGCTACCGTCCGTCGGCGAATTTCTGCCCCATGCTGACGCGGGGTGAGGTCGATGAATACCTGCAATTGCTTGGCAATCACGACAATCTGAATCCACATTTCACCGGGCTGGGGCTAGGCCAGGCAAATACCGAGGCCCTGCGTCTGCCGTCGCGCAGCGCCAGCCCGCCGGTGGTCAGAGCCTTGATCGAAGCCGCCAGTCAGGGCGCGCGTCTCGAGGTGACCTACGCCTCTCTCAACTCTCCCCAGGGAGAGGAGCGCATCCTGTGCCCACATACGCTGGTCTACGCCGCCGGCCGCTGGCATGTGCGCGCCTTCTGCGAGAAGAACCGCGCTTTTCGCGACTTCGTGCTGTCTCGATTCCGCGCGGTGCCGGAGCTGTTCGGTGAAGCCCTCGAGGGCAGCCAGCGCGAGTGCGATGAAGGCTGGGAGACGCGCGTCACCTTGAAACTGGGCGCCGACCCGCGCCTGACACCCGCCGAGCGCGGCCTGATAGAGCAGGACCACGGCATGGTGGATGGCGAGCTGCACCTGCCGACACGCGGCGCTTTGGTGCAGTACGTCCTGCGTGAACTTGGCATCAATCCGGACCATCTGGAAGAGTCTCCGCGCGCCCAGCAGCTGGTCGTGCTCAATCGCGACGAGATCACTGACTGGCTGTTCGTCAGCTCCAGCGCCTGACGCGGGAGTGAGCGGGTCTGCCCCTTGCTCTTTCCTGGCTCTCCCAATGCCCGACCACTGTCCAGCCATGGCCCAGTCATAGCCCTCGCGCTGACCTCAAGTTGCCTGAATGGACTATCCATCGCCGAGCGAAGTTTATATGATGACTTCTGCACACAGTCCTTCGCCCTTCCCGGCGGAGGGCTGTTTTTTTGGTGTCCAGCAAGGCCTTGCTCGCAAGGGGCTGACACCACGACTGACAGGAGGTCTCATGGCCACACTTCCCTCGATCATCATCAATCGTCTGGACGCCGAACGCCTCGAGCGCCTGATTGATCGCGTTGCCGCCGCCGACCGTCAGGTGGCAGAACAGCTTGAGGACGAGCTGGAGCGCGGCGAGGTCGTCGAGCCTCACGAGGTGCCCGCCGATATCGTCAGCATGAACAGCCGCGTGGAGTTCACGGACCTGACCCGCCAGCAGACTCTGGTGCGCACGCTGGTCTATCCGCATGCGCTGCCCGGCCAGCAGGATGGCCTGTCGGTGCTGGCGCCACTGGGGGCTGCCCTGCTCGGCCTCAAGGTCGGTAGCCTCATCGAGTGGCGGCTGCCGGATGGCAGCCTGCATGAGGTGCGTATCGAGGCGCTGCATTACCAGCCGGAAAGTGCCGGCGACCTGCACCGCTGAAACGCCTAGCGCATCAGCAGGCGGCGGATAAGACCATGGATGGCGCGCGCTGTCGGCCCGTCGGCATAGGGCGGATACATCAGTCGTGCGCCATTCATGCGCCCCTTGGCGAAGATTCCCTTGGCCTTGCTGAGCGTCTGGAAGCCTTCCCTGCCATGATAATGCCCCATGCCGGACGGCCCGATGCCGCCGAACGGCATGTCATCCTGCGCCACATGCAGCAGGGTGTCGTTCAGACACATTCCACCCGCATGCGTCCCCTCGGTGACCCGCTGCTGTTCATGTTTGTCGTGGCCGAAGTAATACAGCGCCAGCGGCCGGGGCCGGGCGTTCACATAGGCCATCGCGACGGATAGCATATCCGCCGCGCCCTTCTCGCTGGACCCAGTCTTCTCCCTCGACTCGCGATCAGCCTCGTTCGCGTCCTGCACGACGGCCAGGCCGACGATCGGCAGCAGCGGGCCGAAGATCTCTTCCTGCATCACGCGCATCTCATCCGTCACATCGAGCAACGCCAGCGGCGGCATCAGACGCTTCTCGACCAGCTCCGGGTCGTTCCAGTCAGGGCTATCGACCAGCGGCCTGAGTGTCGCGCCCTTCGCCAGGGCGTCCTCGAGCACTTCGCGCAAGCGCTGGTACTGACGCTGATTGATGATGCGCGAATAGTCCTGCGTCTCGCAGAAGCGCGGATAGAAGCGCTGGAAGGCCTTGCCCAGCGCCGTGACCAGCAGCGGGACCTGGTCGTCACTGCACAGCACGTAGTCCGGCGCGACGCAGGTCTGGCCGGCGTTCATGCCCTTGCCGAAGGCCAGCCGCCCTGCCGCTTCACGACGCTGCGCCTCATCCGCCATCAGCTCACGCGACATGATCACCGGCGACTTGCCGCCCAGCTCCAGCGTCACGGGGGTCAGGTTATGCGCCGCGGCACGCATCACATGCTTGCCGACCGCCGTGCTGCCGGTGAACAGCAGATGGTCGAAGGGCAAGGCCGAGAAGGCCGCCGCCACATCGGCCTCCCCCGTCACGACTGCCACCTGCACCTCCTCGAAGGCATCGAGCAGCATCACGCGCAGCGCCTCGGCGGTCTCGGGGGTGAACTCGCTCATCTTGATCATCACCCGATTACCGGCGCTCAGGGCGCTGATCAAGGGGCCGATCGCCAGATAGAGGGGATAGTTCCAGGGCACGATGATGCCGACCACGCCCAGCGGCTGATAGACGACGCGCGCAGAGGCCGGCTGGAAGGCGGCGCTGACATGGCGCTTCGAGGGCTTCATCCAGCCCTTCAGGTGACGGCGCGCATGACGAATGCCTTCATAGCTCGGTACCAGTTCGGCCAGACGCGTCTCATGGGCGCTGCGGTGGCCGAAATCGGCGCTGATCGCCGCGATCAAGGCCTCCTCGTGTGACTTGAGCGCATCACGCAGCGCGGTCAGCCAGGCCTGTCGCTCGTCGGCGCTGGGCATCGGCGACAGGCCATAGGCGGCGCGCTGGTCTTCCAGCAGCGCCTGCATGCGCGTGATTTCCCGACTGGCAGCCTCGCGGCTCTCAGTAGACGAGCCAGCAGGCGAGGCAGCAGATTCAGCCGAGGTAGCAGACTCAGGCGAAGCAGGATCAACAGGGGTGGCAGTCGTCATGAGAACATCCAGTGAGGGCCGGCGGAGCCAGCAGCGAAGGCAGATAGCCACAAGTATGGCATACCAGCCGATAGCGACCGGCGCGAGGAGAATCGCCGGCGTGGTTCACCCCGTTTTAGAACACTCGTTTGATGGCGTCAAAGAAAGTCGCCTGCGCCGCTATCGCGCGCCGCAATGCAAAAAGCCCCCGCACCGTGAGGTACGAGGGCTTTTCGGGTGTCGACCGGCAATGCCGGTGACGGGAATTCGTTGGCGCGCCCAGCAGGATTTGAACCTGCGACCCCTGCCTTCGGAGGGCAGTACTCTATCCAGCTGAGCTATGGGCGCGCATGCCAGGGTTGCAGTGAACCGAGGCGCGCTTATGGTAACGTCTTGATTCTACGATGTCGAGATATCCCGCCAGCCATGCGGTTGCTGCGCCTCCGGCGAGCGCTATACTGGCTCGATACACAGCCCCAAAAGGTGCACGCCATGCAAGCTCGCCGGCCAGCTGATTTTCCCCTCAAGCGCTCTCCCCTGTCATTCTCATTGAGCGCGATGCTGTTCAGCGTGCTTGTCAGCGCATCCGCACAGGCCGCAGACAACTCCCGCGAGGCGATTGCCGAGCGACTCAAGCCGGTGGGCGAGCTATGCGTGAAGGGCGACGCCTGCGCCGGTGATGCCTCGGCAGCAAGCTCACAGCCGGCGGACAGTGGCGCTGGCGGGCAAGCCAATGCCGCCAGCGCGATAGACGGCGAGAAGGTCTACGGTGGCATCTGCATGGCCTGTCACACCACTGGTGCCGCCGGGGCCCCGCGCCTGGGCGAGGCCGGCGACTGGGAAGGCCGTCTCTCCAAGGGCGACGAGACGCTCTACACCCACGCCATCCAAGGCTTCAATGCCATGCCGGCCAAGGGCGGCAACCCGGCGCTTTCCGATGAGGAAGTGAAGGCCGCGGTGGATTACCTGCTCGATTCCGTGCGCTGAACCTCAGCGCACAGCACCCGACGGTAAACATCAGCCCAGCAACGAACGCAGGCCCGCGATGGCATCCCGTCCGCGGGCCACTTTCTTCTCCTGATCCTGCGGCTTGTCGGCCCGCCCTTCCCACTCGAGGTCTTCCGGCGGCAGCTCGTCCAGGAAGCGGCTCGGTACACAGTCCATCATCTCGCCGTAGGTCTTGCGCTGGCGCGCCAGCGTCAGCACCAGAGTACGCCGCGCCCGCGTGATGCCCACGTAGGCGAGGCGGCGCTCCTCCTCCACCGTGTCCATCTCGATGGAGTTGCGGTGCGGCAGCAGGTCTTCCTCCAGCCCCAGCACGTAGACATGCGGAAACTCCAGGCCCTTGGAGGCATGCAGCGTCAGCAATTGCACGCGGTCCGAGTCATCTTCCTCGGCCTGCTGCTCGAGAATGTCGCGCAGTACCAGGCGTGAGATGGCCGCCGCGACATCGCCAGTCTCAGTATCGCCGATCATCGCCTCGCTGCCTTCGAGCTCCTCCACCTCTTCCTGCGGATTGCCGCTGATCGACTTCTCGAGCTGATCGACCAGAATCCAGACGTTGGCCATGCGCCGCTCGGCGATCTTGGGCGCACTGGCGTTCTGATACAGCCAGCCTTCGTAATCCACCTCGCGGAACAGCTCGCGGATCGCGCTGATCGACTGGCCGGCGTCCATCTCGCGGCGCACGCGGTCCAGCGTGTGGGTGAAGCGGCCGAGGCGGTCCAGCGCCCGCTCGCTCAGCTGCTCGCGCAGGCCCATCTCGCTGCAGGCGGCGTAGAGCGACACACCACGCCCGGTGGCGTAGTTGGCCAGCTTCTCCAGCGTGCCCGGCCCGACTTCCCGCCGCGGCACATTGACGATGCGCAGGAAGGCGTTGTCGTCCGCCGGGTTGATCAGCAGACGCAGGTAGGCCATCGCGTCCTTGATCTCGTTGCGCCCGAAGAAGGAGGTGCCGCCGGAGAGCTTGTAGGGAATCTGGTAGTGCTGCAGCTTCAGTTCCAGCAGGCGCGCCTGGAAGTTGCCGCGATAGAGCACCGCGAAGTCACGCCATTCGGCGCCTTCCTTGATGCGCCGCGTGAGAATCTCGCCCGCCACGCGCTCGGCCTCGGCCTCTTCGTTGCGATTCATGATGATGCGGATCGGGTCGCCATCGCCCATCTGCGACCACAGCGTCTTGTCGTAGACGTGCGGGTTGTTGGCGATCAGGGTGTTCGCCGCGCGCAGAATGATGCCGGTGGAGCGATAGTTCTGCTCCAGCTTGATCAGGTTCAGGCGCGGGAAGTCCTCACCGAGGGTGACGAGGTTCTCGGGGCGCGCGCCGCGCCAGGCGTAGATCGACTGGTCATCATCGCCCACCACCGTGAAGGTCTGGCGCTCCTGCATCAGCATCTTCACCAGCAGGTACTGGCTGATGTTGGTGTCCTGATACTCATCGACCAGCATGTAGTGGATGCGCCGCTGCCAGCGCGCCAGTACCTCGGGGTGATCACGGAACAGCACCACCGGCAGCAGGATCAGGTCATCGAAGTCGACCGCGTTGTAGGCCTTGAGATGCCGGTTGTAGGCCTCGTAGATCACCGCGGCGTACTGGGCGTCTTCATCCTCGGCATGCGACAGCGCCGCCCCGGGCAGGACCAAGTCATTCTTCCAGGTGGAAATCTGACTCTGCACCGCGTTGATCTGCTCGGCGTCGGTGTCGGCTTCCTTGTGCATCAGCTCCTTGATCAACACCTTGGCGTCATCGGTGTCGAACAGCGAGAAGCCCGGCTTGTAGCCCAGCGTCTTCAGCTCGCCGCGGATGATGGTCAGCCCGAGAGTGTGGAAGGTCGAGACGATCAGCCCGTGGCCCTCTCGGCCCTTGAGCATCTTGCCGACACGCTCCTTCATCTCGCGCGCCGCCTTGTTGGTGAAGGTCACGGCGGCGATGTTGCGTGCCTTCATGCCGCATTCCTGCACCAGATAGGCGATCTTGGTCGTGATCACGCTGGTCTTGCCTGATCCGGCACCGGCCAGCACCAGACAGGGGCCATCGATGGCGCGCACGGCTTCCTGCTGGCGGGGGTTGAGCTTGGCGAGGCGATCACGGATCTCGGTCATCACGGTGTCCTGCTGGGCGAAGAAAGGGAGCGGAAATGCATCTCACGCGGGGCGATGGTCGATCAATCTAGGGCTGGCCGATCAATCGCGTGCTGGTCGATCAATCAAGGATTGCGGCGCCGGCGAAATCGAGCTGACGCCAGCTCTCATAGACGACCACGGCGACGGCATTCGACAGGTTCATGCTGCGGCTGTCGGCCAGCATCGGCAGGCGCAACACCTGCTCACGGGGCAGACTGTCGAGCATCGCCTGTGGCAGGCCGCGGGTCTCGGGGCCGAACACCAGCGCATCACCGGCCTGGAAGCTGGCCTCATGCGGCGCGGTGCGCCCACGCGTCGAGAGCGCGAAGACCCGCGAAGGCCTCACGCTCGCCACGAAGGCATCGAGGCTGGCATGGCGCTGCACACGTGCCCACTCATGATAATCGAGTCCGGCGCGGCGCAGGCGCTTGTCATCCAGCTCGAACCCCAATGGCTCGATCAGATGCAGGCGGTAACCGGTGTTGGCACACAGCCGGATGATGTTGCCGGTATTGGGCGGAATCTCGGGCTGATAGAGCACGATATCGAGCATGAGCAGACTCGCGGCAGAAGGCGAAAACAGGGGGCTGGCCGGCGATGATCACCTGGCCATGACAACGCAAAGCGGGCCCCGAAGGGCCCGCCATCTTACCGCAATGCGTGACTCACGCGGAGCACGCGTTGCCGAGAACCATGCTCAGAACTGCAGACGCATGCCGACCAGCGGGCCGGAATCCAGTGTGCGTTCGTCACGGTTCTCGAAGTCGGCCTTCACCTTGCGATAGCCGACATAGCCCTCGACGTTGTCGATGACCTGATAGCGTGCGCGCAGGCCGTATTCGTAGCTGTGCTCGAGGTCGTTGCTGGTCGCGACGTCCGGGGTCACGTAGCCGTAGCCACCCAGCGAGACGCGCGGTGCGCCCGGCAGGTAGTAGTAGCCGTAGCCGCCGAGACCCAGACCGCCGCCGTCACCGTGGTCGGTGTCGTACTGGCTCCAGCGTGCGCCGAGGCCCACGTCGTATTCGCTGGTGCGCTCGGTGCCCAGCAGCTGGACGTGGCCGGCCGTGACGTCGTCGTGGTCATCGCTGGACAGGATACCGCCGCCGAGCTGGACGCCATTGCTGATCTCGCCATTGATTTCGCCCTGAACGGCTTCACTATTCAGGTTGAGGTCAGCGTTGCCGGCCATGGCCGGGGCGGACAGACTGGCCGCGAGGATGGCTGCCGAAAGGCCGAGAATGTTACGGTGAGCTGTCATGTATGCACCTCTGTACGTGACTGGGAAGGTAATGCTGCGCGGGTCATGAACGCTCTCAGGCGCCCTGGAGACCGTATTGCGCACGATAGTCGCGAATCGCGACCGCATGCCCAGACAGTTCCTGCTGTGCGTATTGTTCCAGATATTCGAGCACCTGGTCGAGCGTCACGATACTGACCACGGGCATGGAGAAACGTGCCTCCACTTCCTGAATGGCGCTGTTCGCCTTCAGGCCTCCCTCACCATCGGGAGCGCGCTCCTGGCGGTCCAGTGCGATCACGACGCCCGCCGCCTTGGCACTCTCGGCGTGGATGATCTCCATCACTTCGCCGATGGCGGTGCCGGCGGTGATGACATCATCGATGATCATCACGCGGCCTTCGAGGGGCGCGCCGACCAACGAGCCCCCTTCACCGTGGGTCTTGGCTTCCTTGCGATTGAAGGTGAACGGCATGTCTCGATCATGATGGTCAGCCAGCGCCACGGCCGTCACGGCACCCAGCGGGATACCCTTGTACGCCGGACCGAACAGCACATCGGCCTGCAGGCCTGATTCGACGATGGCACGCGCATAGAAGCGTCCCAGACGCGCCAGGGCCTGTCCGGAGCGGAATAGACCAGCATTGAAGAAGTAGGGGCTCACCCGCCCGGACTTGAGCGTAAACTCGCCAAACCGCAGCACGTCCTGCTCGATGGCAAACTCAATGAACTCCCGCTGGTAGTCCTGCATCCGATATCACCTTTGAATTCGTTAGCCATTTACCAAATCGTCTAAAGCTCGGGTATCATACAGGCGCGACGAACCAGGGACCACGTATGAAAATCGCTACAGTTAACGTCAATGGTATTCGAGAAGCGGTCAGCCGCGGCTTCCTCGACTGGCTTGCCAGTCAGGACGCCGACGTCGTCTGCATCCAGAACCTCAAGGCCAAGAGCTTCGAGCTCGACGACAGCATCCTCTACCCGGAAGGGTACGAAGGCTACTTCCTGGACGCCGAAAAAGACGGCTTCTCAGGGGTTGGCCTCTATTGCCGCCAGATTCCCAAGGCCATCATGTATGGACTGGGCTTCGAGCAGTGCGATAACGAAGGCCGCTACCTGCAGGCCGATTACGACCGCTTCAGCATCTGCTCTTTCCTGATGCCTGACGGAAGTGATCCGGCTGCCAAGGGCGCCTTCATGGAGCAGTATCAGGAATACCTCAGCAAGCTGCGCCGCAAGCGTCGTGATTACATGATCTGCGGCACCTGGCATGTGGCCCACAAGACTGTCGACCTCGCCAACTGGTCCGACAATCAGATGACGCCGGGCTTCAAGCCGGAAGAACGCGCATGGATGGATCAGGTCTTCGGCCCGATCGGCTTCATCGACGCCTTCCGCGAAGTCAATCGCGATGCCGACCAGTACTCCTGGTGGCCAGCGCTGGACAGTGACCAGCCGCGCGCCCGTCAGGAAGGCTGGCGCCTCGACTATCAGGTCATCGACCCGAACCTGCGTCGTCATATCAAGGACGCCTGGATCGACACCGATGCCACCTTCAGCGAGTTCGCACCGGTCATCGTCGAGTACGACCTCGAGCTGTGATGTACGCTGTCACCCCTTGAGCGTTCGGCCTCGGGCCACCCTGCCAGTCGCATGATGTGCCTTCGGGCACTGACGAAAACGCCCCCATCGCTTGCGCGGTGGGGGCGTTTTCTGTCTGGCATCAAGCGCTCATGACATGACACTCATGGCATCGCTCTCATGGCATGGCCCTGATGACACAGCGCCGTGTCGCAGGACTCAGGCGTCGGCCGGCATGCCGAGTGCGGCGCGCTGCGCGGCGAACAGCTGCTCACCGGTACGCTCGGCGAGATCCAGCAGGGCATTGAGCTCGGCGCGATCGAAGGCCGCTCCTTCGGCCGTACCCTGCACCTCGATCAGCCCCTTGCCTTCGGCCATCACGACATTCATGTCGGTATCGGCCTTGCTGTCTTCCGGGTAGTCGAGATCGGTGACCGGCACACCCTTGTAGATGCCGACCGAGACGGCGCTGACCAGACTCACCAGCGGATCGGTCTTGATCTTGCGCTCACGCTGCAGGCCCTGCAGCGCATCGACCAGTGCCACACAGCCACCGGTGATCGCCGCGGTGCGCGTGCCACCATCGGCCTGCAGCACATCGCAATCGATGGTGATGGTGTATTCGCCCAGCTTCTTGAGGTCCACTGCGGCGCGCAGCGCACGGCCGATCAGACGCTGGATCTCCACCGTGCGGCCACCCTGCTTGCCACGCGCCGCTTCACGATCATTACGGGTGTGGGTCGCACGCGGCAGCATGCCGTACTCGGCGGTCAGCCAGCCCTTGCCGGAACCACGCAGCCAGCGCGGCACGCCCGCCACGACAGAGGCGGTGCACAGCACGCGGGTCTCCCCGAACTCCACCAGCACCGAACCCTCGGCGTGACGAGTGAACTCACGGGTCAGGCGGATCTCGCGCGGCTGCTCCGGGGTACGGCCACTGGGACGGATCACGTTGGCTTCGCTCATGGGGATTCCTTGTTGCAGTATTCGGGAGGCCAGAGTCTACACGCCGCAGCCACGGGCGACGACCTTCGCGCCGCGCGGGCCTGACCCGCGCCTGATCACTGGGCGCTCAAGAGCGGCACGCGTACACTTCAGGCTATCAGCGCGGTCGCTCATGCGCCGCCTCTCTCTCGACAGCCAACCGACAAGGAGCACGTCATGGTCCACAGCATGACCGCCTTCAGCCGCCAGACCCATGAAGCCGACTACGGCACCCTGACGCTGGAGCTGCGCTCGGTGAACCAGCGCTATCTCGAACCGCACTTCCGCCTGCCCGACAGCCTGCGCGAACTCGAAAGTACCTTCCGCGAAGGCCTGCGCAAGCGCCTCAACCGCGGCAAGGTCGAACTCTCGCTGCGCTTTGACGCCGAAGCCGGTGCCGACAGCCTCGCTGTCGATGCCAGACGCCTGGGCGAACTCAGCCGCGTGCTCGCCGAAGTCGGCCAGCACTGCCCGGACGCCCCGCAGCCCTCACGCCTCGCCCTGCTCGACTACCCCGGTGTGCTGGTGCGCGAAGGCGCCGATCAAGAACGCATCAAGGCCGATGCCCTCAGCCTGTTCAAGCGCGCGCTGGACGAGCACATCGAAGGCCGCGCTCGCGAAGGCGAACGCCTCGCCGAACTGATCAGCGCACGCCTCGATGGCGTCGACACCCACGTCGCCGAAGTTCGCCGCCTGATGCCCGACATCCTCGCCCGTCAGCGCGACACCCTGCTCGCTCGCCTCGAAGAAGTTCGCGCCACCCTCGACCCGCAACGCCTGGAAGCCGAACTGACTCTGATGGCCCAGAAGGCCGACGTCGATGAAGAACTCGACCGCCTCGACACTCACGTCGGCGAAGTCCGTCGTCAGCTCACCCAGAAAGGCCCCATCGGCCGCCGCCTCGACTTCCTGATGCAGGAACTCAACCGCGAAGCCAACACCCTCTCCTCCAAATCCGTCGTCGCCGACACCACCCGCTGCGCCGTCGAGCTCAAGGTGCTGATCGAACAGATGCGTGAGCAGATTCAGAATATTGAGTGATATCCCGCCAAAGGAGTTAGCAGGATGAGCAGACCCGAACCATGGAGTGGTGAAGAAGTCACAGCGATTGTCGAAACGTACAAGAAGATGCTGATTGCAGAACTGTGTGGCCAGCATTACGTGAAAACAGACCACAATCGTGAGCTTGCCGAGAAATTAAATAATCGCTCAAAGGCTTCTATCGAATTTAAGCATCAAAATATCAGTGCCGTACTGCGTGATGCCGACTGCCCCTATATCAACGGCTACAAGCCGATGAGTAACTATCAGGGCATGCTGGTCGATGTTGTTGAGCGCCACCTGCTGCGTACTGAGCTATTCGATCAGGCAGCACGCAATGCAGCAGACCGGCCGGTCATTGATGCACCGGCCCCCAAAGATACTTCCATCATTGTCACACCACCGGAGTCCAAGACGCCTCAGACCAGCGTGCAGGAGGCCAAGCAGCGTTACGCGACGCCCACACCGGTTAAGCGCGACTACTTGGCACGAGAAGCCCGCAACCATGCTCTAGGGAGTGCTGGCGAACGCTTTGTGGTGGCCTTTGAGAAGATGCGCCTCAGAAAAGAAGGCCGCACATCGCTGGCCGAGAAGGTCGAACATGTGGCGGAAACCCAGGGCGATGGCTTGGGCTATGACGTTCTGTCCTTTGATGCGGATGGACGAGAGCGTTGGATCGAGGTGAAGACGACGGCATTTGCCAAAGAGTGCGCTTTTTTTATCACGCCAAATGAACTCAAATGCTCGCAAGCCAATCCTGAGCACTACCATCTTTTCCGCATTTTTAGCTTCTTAACCCAACCCAACATTTACTGCTTGAGGGGTGACCTCTACCCGCAATTGACGCTCAACCCGCAGAGCTATCGCGCGCACCTGCTGTGAATGTCTGGTGCCCGTCCCTCAGCAATTGAAACTTTGCCCGACAAGCGCCATCTTGTCTGCATCCCTCGACTGAGGGCTTTTCCGCTCAAGGAGTCAGGCATGTCTATCGAACAAGTGCTGTACCGTGCAGAAGCCACCACCACTGGGGGTCGTGAGGGTAAGTCGCGTTCTTCCGATGGGGCGTTGAATGTCACCCTGAGCACGCCGAAGGAGCTGGGCGGTGGTGGCGGTGAAGGCACCAACCCGGAGCAGCTGTTCGCGGCGGGTTACTCTGCCTGCTTCATCGGTGCCATGAAGCACGTGGCCAGTACTGACGGCGTGACACTGCCGGAAGGCTTGGAGATCACTGGCAAGGTGGGCATCGGCCAGATTCCGGCCGGCTTCGGTATCGAAGTCGAGCTGGATATCAGCCTGCCGGGCATGGACAAGGCCGAGGCGGATGCGCTGGTCGAGAAGGCGCACCAGGTGTGCCCCTACTCCAACGCGACGCGTGGCAACATCGATGTGACGCTGAACGTCAGCGTCTGATGACTGACGGCTGATCGCCAGACACAAAAACGCCGCCCCTCGGGGCGGCGTTTTTGATAGTGCGAGACGCTCATTGCTTTCTAGCGTGCGAGTCGATCAGACGCCCTGCTCGCGCGCCATGCGGCGGGCAATCAGCGGAGCGTTCCACAGGCTGGGCAGCAGAATCAGCGACACCGGCACGGCGGTGACGACGATGAAGGATTGCAGCGCATTGATGCCGCCATTGCCCATCGAGATCAACAGCGCCGCGACCACGCCCATCATCAGGCTCCAGAACACGCGCACGCCGCGCGGCGGGTTGTCGTTGCCGCTCATCACCATCGAGACCGCGTAGGTCATCGAGTCACCGGTGGTGGCGACGAACAGCGTGGTCAACACGAGGAACAGCACCGAGATGGTGAAGCCGAACGGCAGCTGCTGAGTGATGGCAATCAGCGCTGCCGGCAGATTGAAGCCGGTGAACGGGCCGGAGACGCTGCCCGGGTTGCTCAGCTCGAAGGCCAGACCGCTGCCACCGATGATGGTGAACCACAGGCAGGTGACCAGTGGCGAGATGACCGCGATCAGCAGCACCATCTGACGCAGGGTGCGGCCACGCGAGATACGCGCGACGAACATCGCCATCAGCGGACCATAGCCGATGAACCAGCCCCAGAAGAACAGCGTCCAGCCATTCAGCCAGCCATCGTCACCCCGGAAGGAGGACATGGCGACGAAGTCACCGACGTAGCGCACCAGGCCCTGCGGGAAGGCTTCGAGCAGGAAGCCGGTAGGGCCCATGATCAGGATGAACAGCAACAGGGCGCCACCGAGCAGGACGTTGGTGCTGCTCAGGAACTGGATGCCACGGGTCACGCCGCTGACGGCGGACAGGGTGTAGATGACGGTCAGCAGGAGCAGCAGCGTGAGCTGGGTCGCGTAAGTATCGGGAATGCCGAACAGCGCATTGAGGCCATAGCTGACCTGCAGACCGAGGAAGCCGATGGGGCCGACGGTACCGGCCACCACTGCCAGCACGCAGCAGGCATCGACCAGCGCCCCGATGGGACCACGCATGACGCGGTCGCCGAACAGCGGATAGAGCAGCGTGCGCGGCTTGAGCGGCAGGCCCTTCTCGTAGTGCAGGTACATGAAGATGATGCCGGTCAGGCTGCCGAGCATCGCCCAGGCCAGAAAGCCCCAGTGCATGAAGCTCTGCGCCAGCGCATTGTAGGCGGCATCGGCATTGCCCGTCGGGGCATCCGCACCGAACACCGGCGGCGGTGAGGTGAAGTGAGCGATCGGCTCTGCCGCTGCCCAGAAGACACCACCGCCCGCCAGCAACGTGCACAGGATGATGGCCATCCAGCGCAGCGTCGAGATATCCGGCGCCGCCAGCCCGCCCATGCGCACCCGTCCGGTACGTCCGAGGGTCAGCACGATGGCGATGACGAAGGTCGCCAGCATCAGCGCTTGCCAGTAGGCACCGAAGTATTGGGTCGAGACACCGAAGGCACTCTGGATGAGCGCGGAGACAGCGTCGAGATCCACCAGTGCGGCGATGGCGAACAGTGCCAATACGCCACCACTGATGATGAAGACGGGCCAGTCGATACCTTGCGGGGTGTGGGCGGGTTCAGCGGGGGGATTTACCGGTGTGGCGGAGCCGGACGAAACTGTCCGGGAAGAATCCGTCATTAGTCAGCCTCTGGGCATGATCTGAGTGACGGGGCAGTGTATCAGCCGTAGAACGCTGAACTGTGACACAAGCCGTTGTTTTTACACCCATGTAACGCGACGTATCACCAAGCCTACAGCCGTTTTACATCCGGGCATCGGTGATAACAACTCATGACCTTCCTGACCTGCTTCAGCTACCATCTCCGCGCCATGCCAGGCTGATCCGAGCTTGACGACATGCAAAGGCCGCGCGGAATCCAACGCCCCGCCCGCACACAGGACATACATACCGACGGTGATGATGAACTGCACCCTCACACCTCCACTGAGGAGGAAGACAGGCCAGTCCAGACGGCGGGAGCTGTCGAGCACGCCAAGCTCGGAATCCGCAGGCGATGCTGCTTGATGACAGGCCTGCCACTCCATGATTGCAAGCAAGGGCTCGCCGCGGGAGCGCACAGCTGCGAGGATGGAGTCTCACGGTGGCCAGCCTGCCGGTCGCCTTCTATCCACTGCCGCTCGCGGCCCCTGCAACGAACGCAAGCCATGACCTCGCCCCGTCGCCGCATCTTCACCCCCGCGATGAAGCGTCGCAATCAGCATCTGCTCAAGGACGTGACCTGCGCCCAGAGCACACCGCTCAATGTCGCCTTCATTCTCCTGGAACATTTCTCGATGCCCGCCTTCACCAGCGCCCTCGATGTGCTGGTCACGGCCAATCTACTCAGAGACGTTCCCTTCTATCGCATTCACACCTTCGGGGTGACGACGGGCAGCGTGCGCAGTGATCTGGGCATCGACATCATGGCCAGCGCCGGGCTCGAGTCGCTGGGGCAGGCGCAGATCGACATGATCATCGTGTGTGGCGGCTACCGGGTGCAGCTGGACGAGATACCCTTGCTGAGCGAAGTCTTGCGGCGAGCCGACCGTCAGGGCTGTCGCCTCGGCAGCCTGTGGAATGGCAGCTACTTCCTGGCGGCCGCCGGGGTGATGGCGGGCCATCGCTGCACCATCCATCCCGAGAATGCGGCGCTGTTCCGCGAGTCATTCCCCCAGCTGGAGCTGTCACGTGCTCAGCTGGTGGTGGAAGCGGCGCGCTTCAGCTGCACCAATGCCGGCAGCGCGCTGAACATGATGCTGGAAGCCATGCGCCAGCGTCACGGCGATGACCTGGCGCGCAGTGTCGAGGAAATCCTCGCCTGCGAGCGCCCCGCGACGCCCAGTCCCTGGCATCCGGATCAGACGCTGCCCGCGCCGGACAGCCAGCACCCGGAGGCACTTCGCACCATCCTCGAGCTGATGAGCAGCAACCTCGAGGAGCCTTTGAGCATGAGCGAGATCTCGCACTGCGTGACGCTGTCACGCCGCCAGATCGAGCGCCTGTTCACCCGCCATCTGGATACCACGCCCTCGCGCTATTATCTGGAGCTGCGCCTGACCCGGGCCCGCCAGCTGCTGACACAGGGCAGCGCCAGCATCACCGAGGTCACCGTGGCCTGTGGCTTCGTCAGCACGACCCACTTCAGCCACTGCTTCCGCGATTACTTCGGCATGTCGCCGACGCGTGCGCGTCAACAGCGCTGACAGTGTCCTGTTGCTGACGTGCCGGTGCCGCTACCAGGACAGCCCTGCACAGACTGCCTTCCACAGACTTTTCGCCCCGCAAACGCAGAACGCCGCCCCGAAGGGCGGCGTTCTTTCGTTGCGGCTTGTGCTCACGAGACTTTCTTGCCTCACTTTCCTGGCCTCGCGCTCACGACCTCACTTCAGGCAGAAGCCGTCTGCAGCTCGCGGCGCTCATGACGCTGACCGAGCAGGAAGACGATCAAGCCCGCGATGGCCATCGCCACCCCGACCAGACCGATGGAGGAATGCGACGGGCCATAGGCGAAGGCCATGCCGCCACACCAGGCACCCAGCGCATTGGCGATGTTGAAGGCCGCATGATTGAGCGTCGCCGCCATGGTCTGGGCGTCTTCCGCCACATCCATCAGGCGCATCTGCAGCGCCGGTGCCAGACCGATACCCGTACCGACCAGCCCGACGAACAGGATACCGCTCCAGACACCATCGGCGGCGAAGTAGAAGCCACCCTGCACCAGCGCGCTCCAGATCAGCACGGCAGGAATGGTACGCATCAGGTCGATGTCCGCGGCACGACTACCGATCAGGTTGCCGATGATGGTGCCCACCCCGAAGACGGCCAGCACCATCGGCACCAGATTCTGGGACAGCCCGGCCTGGACATTGAGCGTCTCCACCGCATAGCTGTAGACACTGAACATGCCACCGAAACCGATGCAGGCGATGCCGAGGGTATAGAGCACCCGCGGCTTGATCAGGGCTGCCAGCTCGGTGAGCGGGGTCGCGTCCTGATTGCCGGCCTGATAGGGCACGAAGCCGCGCACCAGCAGCGCCGTGGCCAGCGCCAGCAGACCGACGACGAGGAAGGCGGAATGCCAGCCGAACAGGCTGCCGAACCAGGTCGCCGCTGGCGCCCCGATCAGAATCGCCACCGTCAGGCCCATCATCACGCGACCGACGGCCCGCCCGCGCTCGCCGGCGGGGGCAGCATCCGCCGCCACCAGGGCCGCGACGCCCAGATAGACACCATGCGGCAGGCCGGCGATGAAGCGCAGCGCGGCAAAGCTGGTCAGCGACGGTGTCAGCAGGCTGGCCACGTTGCTGACCGCGAACAGCAGCATCAGGCCGATCAGCAGCCCGCGACGCGGCAGGCGTGCGCCCAGCGCCGAGATCAGGGGGGCACCGACCACCACGCCCATCGCATAGGCACTGATGGCGTAGCCGACCTGCTGGGATGACACATTGAAATCCGCCGCGATGTTGGGCATCAGGCCCATGATCACGAATTCGGTAGTGCCGATGGCGAAGGCGCCGAGCGCCAGCGCCAGTTCGGCGATGCGCGGATGGCGCGCAACGGGGGAGGCAGACATGTCCGGGTCTCCTGAAACTTGAAAAGGGGATATCACCCGTGGCCGTACTCAGCCGTGGCACCGCTGTCAGGGGCAGGCCACGGCTGACATTGCCCGCGCATGGCTGGCGCTGCACAAGGCAAAAGACCGCGCGCCATTCATCATCAGCCGGAAGGCGGGAATGAATGGCGCGCGGGACAGGTAACGGGTGATGCGCTCGTGCGCGGCCTCTCTGGCGGAGGCCTGCGGCACGTCTGGCGCTGCTCTATCGATGTATACACGCGATTTACGTACGCGGCTTGCGAAGCAAAGTTCACGAACCTCGTCTAGCAAGGCGCGATGGGAATCACGGGAGTGCGCAAGCCCAAGCCTGAGTGACGAGGTGGCGACAAGCCGTGTCTCCCATCAAGGCACAAGCGGCGCGAGCACTGGCTGACGCGAGCGCTGGCCGACGCTTGAGTGACAACTGAAATATACAACTATTGTTGCAGATAACGCCCCGCCAACCCAGCCACCTCGCGACGACAACTGTGATGCCCGAGCTGCAACATTGCATCACGGGACTGTCATGCGCGTGTGCAGCCCAAGCGGGGTGGATTATGCGATAATGCCGCGATTCAGCGACAGCAAGCGGATCACTTCCATGTCTTCGACTTCTTCAGCATCTTCCTCGGCGGCCAGCAACGCACGTGGCACGCTCTACATCATTTCCGCGCCGTCCGGCGCCGGCAAGACCACCCTGGTCAAGGCACTGCTGGAGCGCATGGACGGTATCGGCGTGTCCGTCTCGCACACCACCCGCGCCCAGCGCCCGGGCGAGCAGGATGCCGTCAACTACCACTTCGTGGATGTCGATCACTTCAAGACCATGATCGAGCAGGGCGACTTCTTCGAGCACGCCCAGGTCTTCGACAACTTCTATGGCACCTCGCGCCCGGCGGTCGAAGCTCGCCTGAGCAAGGGCGAGGACGTCATCCTCGAGATCGATTGGCAAGGTGCCCAGCAAGTGCGCGCCCAGGTGCCGGAAGCCGTCTCCATCTTCATCCTGCCGCCGTCGCGTGAAGCGTTGCTCGAGCGTCTGTCCGGTCGCGGTACCGATGGCGAGGACGTGATCGCGCGTCGCATGCGCGATGCGGTCAGCGAGATGTCCCACTACGACGAATACGACCTGATCGTCATCAATGATGACTTCGAGCAGGCCCTCGACGAGCTGTGCGGACTCGTCAATGCCCAGCGTGCGCGTCTGCCGCGCGTGCAGCATCGCCACGCGGCACTGCTCGATTCCCTGCTGGCCGACTGATGACGGCGGCGGGAATCCGGCTGCTCACTCAGCCGCGCTGACCGGCCGTTCTGACAGCAGTTCGAACAGCCTGACAGTCGGGCAGGACTTGCCGGCTTTCGTCCTGATCATGCGCGCTGTGGTCGCGTACGCCGCCGACAGGCGCGCCGGGCGAAGGAGTTGATCGCGTCTGACTTGTCATGTCACGACGGCGTCGAGTAGACTCGATTCCCTTTCAGAATCATTGGCCGCTGAGCCGTCTCGCCCCTGGCGGGCCGGCTCAGCGGCATTGTGCTTGCGTCGTGTGCGAGATACTGTCAGATGATCAGGGTAAGTGGCCCCTAGCGGTCGCGGTACTCTGCGCTGATTACACGCCGACAGCGAACCCCGAATATCCCGCTATTGATAGGTGCACCGCCATGGCTCGCGTAACCGTAGAAGATTGCCTCGAGAACCTCGACAACCGCTTCCAGCTGGTGATGATCGCCACACGTCGTGCCCGTCAGCTGTCACGCGGCAGCCGCAACGCCCAACTGCCGTGGGAAAACGACAAGCCCACCGTCCTCGCCCTGCGCGAAGTGGCGGCGGGTCTGGTCGGTCGTGACATCCTGAACGAGCCGGTCGAAGCTCCGATCCAGCGCAAGCCGGTAATGCCGCAGATCGAAGACTGAGCCCACGCTCAACCTGCCGACTGCATGTGTGCTTCCGCACCTCTGCCACTCCCGTCCTCGCGGCCGGAGCACGGGGTGCGGGCCCGGAATCACTCTGAGCCAAGGCCGCTGAATGTTCACGATCGATGACCTGGCAGACCGCCTGGGCGGTTATCTTCCCGAGGAAGAGATCCGTCAGGTTAGGCGCGCCTTCTATTACGCCGAGCAGGCCCACGATGGCCAGCGCCGGCGTTCCGGTGAACCCTATGTGACCCACCCGCTAGCGGTGGCGAACATTCTCGCCAACATGCACATGGACCATCAGAGCCTGATGGCCGCCATGCTGCACGATGTCATCGAAGACACCAGCGTGACCTTCGAGGCACTGGCAGGCCAGTTCGGCGAACCCGTCGCCCTGCTGGTGGATGGCGTCTCGAAGCTGACCCAGATCACCTTCGAAGACAAGGCCGTCGCCCAGGCCGAGAACTTCCAGAAGATGGTGCTGGCGATGTCCCAGGACATCCGCGTCATCATCGTCAAGCTGGCCGACCGTCTGCACAACATGCGTACCCTCGGCGCCCTGCGCCCCGAGAAGAAGCGTCGCATCGCCCGTGAGACGCTCGAGATCTACGCCCGCGTCGCCAACCGTCTCGGTATCAACACCATTCGCGTCGAGCTGGAAGACCTCTCCTTCCAGGCGCTGCACCCGATGCGTTCCGAACGCATCAAGCGTGCCGTCACCGCCGCGCGTGGCAATCGCCGTACCCTGATGCGCGAGATCCAGGCCAGTCTGCAGAACGCGCTGGAGCGCGATCAGCTGCCCGGCTCGGTGATCGGTCGTCAGAAGCATCTGCTGTCCATCTATCGCAAGATGCGTGACCAGCAGAAGCCCTTCAATGAATTGATGGACGTGTTCGGCTTCCGCATCATCACCGATGACGTGGACAGCTGCTATCGCATCCTCGGCGTGGTGCACAATCTCTACAAGCCGGTGCCGGGTCGCTTCAAGGATTACATCGCGATCCCCAAGGCCAACGGCTACCAGAGTCTGCACACCACGCTGTTCGGCATGAATGGCATGCCCATCGAGGTACAGATCCGTACCCGCGAGATGGAAGCGATGGCCAACAACGGCATCGCGGCGCACTGGCTGTACAAGGCCGGCCAGACCGACCGCCCCATCGGCGCCGGCAGCCATGCGCGCGCCCGCGAATGGGTGCGGGGTCTGCTCGAGATGCAGCGCCATGCCGGCAACTCGCTCGAGTTCATCGAGCACGTCAAGAACGACCTCTTCCCCGACGATACCTACGTATTCACCCCCAAGGGCGACATCATGGAATTGCCGCGCGGCGCGACGGCGGTCGATTTTGCCTATGCGGTGCACACCGATGTCGGCAATAGCTGTATCGCCTGCCGCATCGATCGTCATCTGGCGCCGCTGTCCTCGCCGCTGGAGAGTGGCCAGACCGTCGAAGTCATCACCGCGCCGGGCGCCAAGCCCAATCTGGCGTGGCTCAACTTCGTCACCACGGCCAAGGCGCGCTCTGCCGTGCGTCATTACCTCAAGCATCAGCAGCGCAGCGAATCCGTAACCCTGGGTCAGCGCCTGCTCAACAAGGCACTCGCCGGGCTGGACGCTTCCCTCGAGCAACTGCCGCCCAGGCGTCTCGATACGCTGGCCGCGGAGCTGGAGCTGGAAGGTGGGCGTGATGATCTGCTCGAGTCCATCGGGCTCGGCACCCGCGCCGCCTACAGCGTGGCCCAGAGCCTTCTGAGCGACACGACCAGCGCCACGGCGCAGCAACCCAAGTTCTCGGCCAAGGACGGCAATGTCCAGGCGGAGAACAGCGGCAACAGCCCGATGCAGGTCAGCGGTGGCAACAGCATGGTCACCAGCTACGCGCGCTGCTGTCACCCGCTGCCCGGCGAGCCGATCATGGGCCATCTGTCGGCCGGCAAGGGACTGGTGGTCCATCGTCAGGAATGCAGCAACATCACCGAACTGGCCAGCGACCCGGAACGCGTCTTCCCGCTGACCTGGGCCGATCAGGTCGAAGGCGACTTCACGGTGGCGCTGCGTATCGAGGCACAGACCCAGCGCGGCCTGATCGCCGAGCTGGCAGAGCTGGTCACCGATGCCGAAGCCAATATCGAGCGCATCGGTATCGAGGAACGCGACGCCCATCTGGCCATCGTCAATCTGACGCTGGCCGTGCGTGACCGCATTCATCTGGCGCGCATCATCAAGCGCATGCGCAACCTGTTGCACGTGGAGCGAATCACCCGCGTCCTCAGCTGATCTACCGTACTGGCCGCGTCGTCCGCCACTGGCGGGCGGCGCGGTTTTTGTTTTCAAGGCTGCCGCAGAGTAGCCATCGGGCACGTTCTTCTTGAACACCCGTGTCGCGGCCAAGGCCATGCACGTCAACTCGACGGTACGTCAGCTCGACGGCAGTGCATGACCTTGGCCGTGACCGAACTCGCTGTGGACGGCGAGCCCCTATAACCACAATCGTAATCCGCTGCTGAAAGCCGCCACCGCACAACACTCGCAACCGGCAAGGCGTGAACGCAGTCACAAGGAGCATGTCATGAGCAATCGCGCGATCATCAACACCGACAAGGCCCCTGCTGCCATCGGTCCGTATTCCCAGGCGGTCAAGGCGGGCAACACCGTCTATCTGTCCGGCCAGATTCCGCTGGACCCGCAGACGATGGAAGTCGTCGAAGGCGGTATCGAGGCGCAGGCGCGTCAGGTCTTCACCAACCTGAATGCCGTGTGCGAAGAAGCCGCCGGCAACCTGGGAGACATCGTCAAGCTCAACCTCTACCTGACCGATCTGAACGACTTCGCGCGCGTCAACGCGGTGATGGAAGAGTTCTTCACCGCGCCCTTCCCGGCGCGCGCCGCGGTCGGCGTCAAGGCGCTGCCCAAGGGCGTGGCCTTCGAAGCCGAAGGCGTGATGGTCATCGGTGACTGAACACCCGCTCACTGACGATGGCAGGTCACCCGCAAGGAGTGCCTGACGCAGAGACGACAGTGCCCGCCCCGGGATTCCGGGGCGGGCACTGTCAGTTATCGGTCAATGCTTGATCAACCTTCAACTTATCCACATCCGGTCGGACGAGTCGACGCGCAACCGCATGTGGACAAGTGAAAGATCAGCGGCCCGACAATTCGCTCTTCGGCACCGTCACGCCGTGCTCCTTGAGCACCTCGGCATAGCCTTCGCGGAAGGTCGGATAACGGAAGGTGTAGCCACTCTCGAGCAACAGGGCATTGCCGCAGCGCTTGCTGGAACGCCGCCGCAGCGGTGACTGGATCACCTCGGTGGACTCGACCTTGAGCTGACGCGCCAACCAGGCCATCACTTCGTGCAGCGGTGCGCCATCACAGTCGGTGGCCAGATAGATCGGCTCGACCGGCTTGCCCTCGAGGCTCAGCGCGATCAGGTGCGCCAGCACGCCCGCGCAGTCGTCACGGTGGATGCGGTTGGAATAAAGTGGCGGGTTGCTGGCGGCGATGCGACCATCACGCGCCTGGCGGATCAGCATGTCGCGGCCCGGCCCGTAGATGCCGGAGAAGCGCACCACGGTGCCGTCGAGCGAGGAATCGAGCAGTGCCTGCTCGCCTTCGCGCATCAACTGGCCCGAGAAGCTGGTGGCATCGGTGGGCGACTGCTCGTCGACCTCCTCGCCATCCTTCTGGGCGTAGACGGAGGTCGAGGACACGAACAGCACGCGGGTCGGCGGTTTGGCGCGCGACTCGAGCTCCGTCACCAGCGCCCGAATGCCGTCGACGTAAGCGGCGCGATAGGCTTCTTCGTCGAAGCGGTCGGCGCTCAGCACATGTACCACCGTGTCGGCATCTGGCAAGCTGGCCAGTGCACCTTCGGCAGTGATGTCCAACGCCAGCGTCCCGATATCGAGATCCGCCAATGCGGACACATCACGCCTGACACCGATGACGTGCTGACCGGCCTTGAGCAGTTCGCGCGCCAGCGCACTGCCAACGTCGCCACAACCGAGGATGAGACTCGTCTTCTTCACCTTTGCCGTGCTCCTTGGTAAAACGAATCGGTACCCACCGCATCCCAGGATGCCAGTTCCGGGCAGGAATCATGACTCTAACAGAACTCCGCTATATCGTAACCTTGGCCCAGGAGCGTCATTTCGGACGCGCCGCAGAGCGCTGCTTCGTCTCGCAGCCCACCCTGTCGGTGGCCGTCAAGAAGCTTGAGGAAGAGCTGGGAGTCGCACTGTTCGAGCGTTCCAAGTCCACCGTACAGGTCACACCGCTCGGCGAGAAGATCGTTCAGCAGGCCCAGCGCGTGCTGGAGCAGTCCAGCGTGATCAAGGAACTGGCCAATTCCGGCAAGGACCAGCTCTCAAGCCCCCTGCGCATCGGCGCCATCTATACCATCGGCCCTTACCTTTTCCCGCACCTGGTGCCGGAACTGACGCGGCGTGCGCCGAAGATGCCGCTCTACATCGAGGAAGGCATGACCGGCGACCTGCGGCGCAAGCTGCGCAATGGCGAGCTGGACGTGATCATCGTCGCGCTGCCGTTCACCGAGACCGACGTGCTGACCAAGGCGCTCTACGAGGAACCCTTCGAAATCCTGCTGCCGGCCGGCCACTCCCTGCTCGGGCAGGACAGCATCGCCAAGGAGCAGCTGCTCAACGAGCGACTGCTGATGCTCGGCGAGGGCCACTGCTTCCGTGATCAGATTCTCGAGGCCTGCCCGGCCATCGGCAATCAGATCAACAACCCCGAGAATACACTGATCGCCGAAGGCGGCTCGCTGGAAACCATCCGCCACATGGTCGCCTCCGGCCTCGGCATCACCGTGCTGCCCTACTCGGCCACCGGTACCGGTCACTACGAGAGCGGCGTGCTCGAGACGCGGCCCTTCAAGGACCCGGCTCCAAGCCGCAGCGTGGCGCTGGCATGGCGTGCCAGCTTCCCGCGCCCCAAGGCCATCGACGTGATCAGCCAGGCGATCGCCGAGTGCTCCAATCGTGCCCGCCAGAGCAATGAGAACGGCATGCAGGGCTCCGCTTCCCAGAGCCACGAACCGGCATGAGCAGGGCGGGCACGGACGCCTCATCTGCCGGGCCCGCCAGCGCTGGTGTCTTTGCCACCGGCGCGCTGGCCCGACCGCTGGACAGCCTGAGCGGCGTCGGCCCCGCGCTGAGCGAGAAGCTGTCGCGCCTCGGGCTGGAACGCGTCGCAGACCTGCTGTTCCATCTACCGCTGCGCTATCAGGACCGCACTCGCGTCACGCCCATCGGCACGCTCAAGAGTGGCATGGAGGCAGTGGTGGAAGGCGAGGTGACAGCCTGCGACATCGTCAAGGGTCGCCGCCGCAGCCTGCTGGTGCGTCTGCGCGATGGCAGCGGCATTCTCAGTCTGCGCTTCTTCCACTTCTCCCCAGCCCAGCAGCAGCAATTCCAGCGTGGCCATAGCGTGCGCTGCTTCGGCGAGGCACGCGCCGGAGCCACCGGTCTCGAGATCTACCATCCGGAATACCGCCTGCTTGGCCAGGGCGCCGCACCGGTGGAAGACCACCTCACACCCATCTATCCGGCCACCGAAGGCCTCAACCAGGCACGCCTGCGCGCCCTGATCGCCCAGGCGCTCAAGCAGCTCGAGGAGACGCCCCACGAGCTGCCGGACCTGATCCCCGAAGCGCTGCGCACGCGCTTTCGCCTGCCCGGCGTGATCGAGTGTCTGCGCTTTCTTCACGAGCCGCCGCCGGACGCCCCCGTCGACCAGATGAGTGACGGCGTGCACCCCAGTCAGCGCCGCCTCGCCCAGGAAGAATTGCTCGCCCACCAGCTGAGCCTGCGTCAGGTGCGCGCGCGTATCCAGCAGGATGGCGCGCCCTCGCTGAGCGCCAGTGGCGGCCTGAGCACGCGCTTTCTGGCCCAGCTGCCCTTCTCGCTGACCGGTGCCCAGCGCCGCGTGCTGGATGACGTGCGCCGTGATCTCGTGCGCGAGGTCCCGATGCTGCGCCTGGTACAGGGCGACGTGGGCTCGGGCAAGACGGTGGTGGCAGCCATGGCGGCGCTGATCGCCATCGGCGGCGGCTGTCAGGCGGCCTTGATGGCACCCACCGAGATCCTCGCCGAGCAGCACTACCGCAACTTTCGCGAATGGCTGGAGCCATTGGGCATCGAGGTGGCGTGGCTGGCCGGCAAGCTCAAGGGCAAGGCGCGGCTGGATGCCAAGGCCGCCATCGCCGATGGCCGGGCGCGCATGGTGGTCGGCACGCATGCGCTGTTTCAGGCCGATGTGACCTTCCAGCGCCTGGGGCTGGCGATCGTCGATGAGCAGCACCGCTTCGGCGTGCATCAGCGCCTCGCGTTGCGGGCAAAGGGGGAAGCCGGTGGTCTGACACCGCACCAGCTGATCATGACCGCGACGCCGATTCCGCGCACCCTGGCGATGAGCGCCTACGCCGACCTCGACCTGTCGGTGATCGATGAGCTGCCGCCGGGGCGCACCCCGGTGCAGACCGTCGCGGTGGCCGACCCGCGGCGTCCCGAGGTGGTCGAGCGCATCCGCGCCGCCTGCTTCGAGGGCCGTCAGGCCTATTGGGTGTGTACACTGATCGAGGAATCCGAGGTGATGACCTGTCAGGCCGCCGAGGTGACGCGTGACGAGCTGACCGAGGCGCTGCCGGAGCTGTCCATCGGCCTGGTCCATGGCCGCATGAAGGCGGCCGAGAAGGCCGAGGTGATGGCGGCGTTCAAGGATGGCGAGCATGACCTGCTGGTGGCGACCACGGTGATCGAAGTCGGGGTCGATGTGCCGAATGCCAGCCTGATGGTGATCGACAATCCCGAGCGTCTCGGCCTGTCGCAGCTGCACCAGCTGCGTGGCCGAGTCGGGCGTGGCAGCACCGAGAGCTTCTGTGTGCTGCTCTATCATCCGCCGCTGTCGCAGCACTCCAAGCAGCGCCTGGCAGTGATGCGCGAGACCACGGATGGCTTCAAGATCGCCGAGAAGGACCTGGAATTACGCGGACCCGGCGAAGTGCTGGGCACGCGCCAGACGGGGCTGGCGGGAATGAAGATCGCCGATCTAGAGCGTGACAGTGACCTGATCGCTCCGACCACGACCCTGGCCGATGCCATCCTCAGCGAGGCCCCGCAGGCCGCGGAGCCCTTGATTCGCCGCTGGCTGGGCGAGGCGGCCGGGCAATACGGCGCCGTCTGAGCGCCATCTTCCTCCCGCCACGCGTCAGCGACTCAGCTGGCGCGGCTGGCCTTGATCAACTGAGTGCCGGCGCTTTCCAGCGGCTGCAACAGCCGCAGCACCAGAATCAGCTGCGACAGCGCCAGGCGTCCGGTGGTGGATTCGACCTGCTCGACCTCGGCTTCCAGCGCCGCTATCTCGTCTTCGCTGTCCAGCGTGACGGCGATCTCGCCGCCCGCCTCCAATTGCTCCCCCAACGCCGTCAGCTGCTGACTCAGGCGCTCGCCATGGCGCAGCAGCGTCTCGATGCCGCTGCTGGCCGAGGCGGTCGATTCCAGTTCGCCACGATGCGCTGCCAATGCCGAGAGATAGCCGAGCACGGTGTGCGCGTGGAGCAGGAAGCCGAAGCCCGGCTCGACATCGCGCCGGAAGTGGCCGGGCTCCTTGCGGGCCGTGGCCAGCAGATTGGAGAAGGCCGCATCGGCGTTATGGGCATTGCGGCGTGCCAGACGGTAGGCCAGATCATCGCGCTTGCCGTGACGGTACTGGGACAGCACCTCGCCCAGATAGCGGCCGCTGGTCTTGAGGCTGACGCCGGCCTGTCGGTAGAGCTTGCGGCCCTGCCAGTCCGGCAGGATCAACACCACCGACAGCCCGGCCAGCAGGCCACCGACCAGCGTATCGAACAGGCGCGGCCAGATGAGATCGAAACCATCGCCGACCTGGTTGAAGCACGCCAGCACCATCAGCGTGATGGCGGCGGTGGCCAGGGTGTAGCGCGAGCCACGGGTGGCGAAGAACAGCACCCCCGCCACCACAGCGATACCGGCCTGGATCGTGGGCGCCGGGAAGAGGCTGATCAGCGCCCAGCCGGCGACCAGACCGATCAGCGTGCCCAGAATCCGCTGCGCCAGCGTGCGGCGCGTATCGCCGTAGCTGGGACGGCACACGAACAGCCCGGTCAGCAGAATCCAGTAACCCTGGGTCGGGTGTACCGCCAGCAGCACGCCATAGCCGGCCACCAGCGTCGCGGTCAGGCGCAGCGCATGGCGAAAGATCGGCGAACGCGGCGTCAGGTGGCTGCGGATACGCTCGAACATGTCGCGCGTGCCGTGGGGCGAGCGGTCCAGCAGGCTGTTGTCGCTTTCATTGCTGACGGCTTCGAGATCATTCAGGCGCGCGATCTGGCCTTCGATCAGGCGCAGGTTGCTGGCGAGAGCTTCCAGCGCCTGCATCAGATGATGCCACTCGGGCCGCTGCTGTTGCTTGAGATAGACGAGCGAGGCGTTGAGGTCTTCCAGCGCCTGCTGGCTGTCACTGGCATCGAAGGGCTGGCGCATCAACAGCGCCTTGCCGAGCCCGCGACAGGCGCGCCCCTGCTGCTCCAGCAGGCGCTGACAGCGAAACAGGATGTCGTGATGGAAGAAGGCGTCGGTGAGCTGGCCGTAGGGATAATGGCTGGAGCTGGCGCGCTCGTGGAGGTCCTGGGCGATGAAGTAGAGGCGCAGGTAGCGGTCGAGCTTGGTGGTATCGCGCCGTCCGGCGAGGCGCCGAAAGACCATCTCCTTGGTCTGGTTGAGCGCCACCACCACGCGGCCGTTCTGCTCGGCCAGCGCCAGACGGCGGGCAGACTGGTCGACATTGCGCAGCGGCTCGAACAGCTGCGCCTTGAGAATCAGGTAGCGCCCCAGCTCACGGTAGAGCGTCGCCATGCTGTGCTTGAGCGGCTGGCGCGAGAACAGCGCACACCACACGACCGAGAGCAGGCCATACCAGGACGCCCCCACCACCAGCAGCAACGGCTGGACCAGATTGATGCCCAGCCCCGGCTCCCGCAGCCATTCGGGCAGGCTGCGCTCCAGCACCGCGATCTGCCCATCTCCATGCTGCTGCTCGAGGCTGATCATGGTGTAGACGGCCAGAATCAACGAGGCGCGCGCGATGGCGCCGTAGCGGGCATCGATGGCGCCCAGCATCGGCATCGCGAAGGTGGCCAGCGCCAGCCCGATCACGAAGGGCAGCGGCATGCCGAACAACAGCTCCACCGAGACGGCAGCGATGCTGAAGCAGGCCAGCGTCATGCCCAGCGCGCGCAGTCGGCCGCGCCAGTGATCATCGGTTTCTGCCAGCCCCGAGGCGATCACGCCCAGAAACAGCGGAATCACCACTGCCATCTCGTCAAGCCAGAACCCCACCGCCATCACGCCACCCAGCGCGATCAACATGCGCAGCGAATAGCTGAAGGCATCCAGCGTCCACAGACGACGCAGGGAGTGCATGAGGGAGTCCAGGAGAGAGCGTGTCATGAAGTGTTCCGTGACCAGGGCGCCGTGCAGCGCATTAGACTTTAGATTTATATCGCTAGCATAACACCCCGTTCTGCCGTGTCCGAGAGCCATGGTGCATGCAAGCGTTGGCGGGCGCGTCGAATGTCGAATCGCCGCGACGTGCCACTCTGAAGACTCCTGACCTCATTGGCTTTCATGGAGAATACCGATGCATCCTCTTATCGAACGCGTCACTGGCTCCCTCGGGCTGTCACCGGAAATCGCCGAGCAGGCGGTCGGCATGGTTCTCAAGTTCGTGCGTGAGCAGGGGCCGGATGGCCCGGCCGCCTCACTGCTGGGCGCCATTCCGGGGGCCGAAGGCCTGATCGGCAGCGCAAGCGAGGAAGCCGCCGAGTCAGGTGGCGGTGGCCTCATGGGCGGCCTGATGGGCGCCGTCAGCGCCTTCACCGGCGGCAGCGGTGGCGGTGCGCTGGAACTGGGCCAGAAGCTGATGGGGCTGGACCTCGACATGAACCAGGCGCGTGGCGTGGCCGACGAGACGCTCAACTATGCCCGCGAGGAAGCCGGCGATGGCGTGGTCGACCAGGTACTTGAAGGCATTCCCGGTCTCAAGCAGTTGCTCGGTTGAGGGAAAGCCGAGAGAGGCGGAGAGACGGAGAGCGCCTGAAGGTGTGAAACGCCCTGCTGAGTGGATCAGCAGGGCGTTCTTGTTGCCATGCTCAGCAACAAGAGCGGCAACAAGGTCGGCAACGGCGGGACTGCCGGGTTATTCAGCGAATGCGCTTGAGCAATGACTGCAGACGGTTGAGCTGGGCCGAATCGCCGACCAGGCGTACGCGCTGGTCCATCAGGCCTTGCAGAAAGGCGCGCGGCGAAGGCTTGAGCAGGAAGGCCACCGCACTGTCGGCATCGGCGAAGCGCAGTTCAAGCTCGGTATCCACCGGCAGGCCATTGTCGCTGGTGACCCCTGCGCGAGACATGCGGTAGTGGCGCGCGATGCGCATGTCTTCGGTCGCGACTCCCCAGTCCAGCGGGCGCTTTTCCAGCTCGGCACGAAATTCGGGGTCGCGCTTGAAGGCGCGCTTGAGCAGCAGCCCCAGCACCCACAGCAATATCTTGAGCTTCATGGTGTCAGTCCTTGAATCGCGAAGCGGCGTTCACGCAGGCCATATGAAAATGCCACCGGCCCCGCAGGGCGGAACCGGTGGCATCAGCACGACAGCCGACATGGCCTTGGATGACGACGATTGAAGGCCATGACGACAGCTACCCGGAATCGTGCGCTGAAGCACGAAACGGGATTACTTGGTCACGGCGTCCTTCAACGACTTGCCGGGTTTGAAGGCAACGGTCTTGCTGGCCGGGATGGTCAGCGGCTTGCCTGTCTGGGGGTTCTTGCCGGTACGCGCCGCACGCTGGCGCACGGTGAATGACCCGAAACCGATCAGTGAGACGTCATTGCCTTTGGCCACGGTATGAGTGATCTCGTCGAGAATCACGTTCAGTACCTGACTGGCCTTGTCCTTGGATAGATCCGCACGCTCGGCGATGGCCGCAGCGAGTTCTGGCTTGCGCATGAAAAGCCCTCCTGATTTGGCATTCTGCACGGGCGGCCAAGCCGCCGTTTCCATTGTTGTTCTTGCACTTGCTAACGGTGGCGTATGGCGGCGACGCAATCCGCTTCCGGCAAGCTTAGCCGTATCAAACCTGTCGATGGCAGCAATCTGTCAGACCACGCCCGCCGGGCAGCATGTCTGACGGAGCATTCACTATCGTGCCTGACCGCGCTGGCAGCAAGGGATTTACGACCATCGATCATGGCATCGCCTAGCCTAGCAACGGCGGCGCCTGCCGCGCTAGCTCGACTTTCCTGCGAACGGCGGCGCCTGTCAACGCATATCCAATCAAGCGTTCGTTCATATCCAGTGCACGCGCTTCGAGATCATCGCCTTCACCGGTGATTTGCCAGCGCGCCACGGCCGAACGCGGCGGATAGGCCACCACCGGCAAGGCCGGTGTCTTGACCAGCACCGGCCACGCCTTCCAGTCGAGCACGCTCGGCTCGCCACACAGGTTGGCCGCCAGGGTGCGCGCGGCCATCTGCAGCGGCTGGACATACATGGCATTGACGCCCTCGACACTGGCGCAATCGCCAAGCGCCCAGATATGCGGCTGTGAGGTGGCCAGGTGGCGGTCGACACGGATGCCATCGCCGCCGGCACTCAGACCCGCGGCCTGCGCCAGACGAATGCGCGGCGCCAGGCCGGTCGCCAGCAGAACCACGGAGCCCGTCAGGCGACGACCGCTCTGCAGGCGCACCTCGACCGGCGCGGCCTGGCGCTCGGCCTCCTCGCCTGAGCTGGCGGCGATGGTCTCGACCATCTCGCCCTGGCGACGCGTCACACCGAGCCCATCCAGCGCCGCGCCCAGACGCTGCCCCAGTGCTTGCGGCAGCAATCCATCCAGCGGAGTTTCCTCCGGCGCGACCAAGGTGACGCAGTGGCCGGCGGCCGTCAGATCATTGGCGTATTCACAGCCGACCAATCCGGCACCGACAATCACCACATGCCCGTCTTCTCCGCGCTCGCGGGCCTTCGCCAGCGTCGCGCAGAAGGCCGCATAGTCGTCGAGGTCATTGATGCTCTGCACGCGTGAGGCCACTTCCGCGGCGACGGGGAAGGGGCGACGCGGCGCCGCGCCGAGTGCCAGCACCAGCTCGTCATAGGCCAAACACTCCTCGCCCAGCCAGAGCCGGCGGGCATCACCGTCGATGGCAGTGACGCGTTGATGGGTACGCAGCTCGGCATTCAGCTCGTCTGCCAGCGCCACCGGCGCCTGACGCGACAGGTCGGTGGCCGACATCTTCTTGGCGAAGGCGGTGGACAGCATCGGCTTGGCGTAATCGTGGCCGCTGTCCTGGCTGATGAGGATCAGCCGGCTGTCCTTGTCACGCGCACGCAGCGCGCGCGCCAGACCAATGCCCGCCATGCCGGTACCAATGATGACAAGGGTGCGAGGGTCGCGCATGGCACCATCTCCTGAGATCGATCCGAGGGAAGCGCTGATGAAGGAGCGCCAGCAGCGTCCGTCATGAACGCCGATGAATGCGCCCAGCATACCAGCCCGTCAGCAGTGCAGGCATGCCTGAGCGGGAGGCCTTGCCGCCCGGCCATGCTAGACTCGCCATTTCGTCATCCTGACAGGGAATTCACCGTGGTCCGATGCCCAGCAGGCGAGCCTCACCGCGCAGCGCTCACGCCACAGACCTCCACCTGTGAGGCGCCTCATTCGTCAGCCGAGAACCCGTACCAGCCTGCGCCTCGCTGGCCTTCGCCCACGCGCGCCGCACCCGCTGCTTCGGCGGCGGTGCGCCGTCATTGGCAGCCGGCTGCCGCGCTGCAGGGTGTCATGCCGGCCGGCTGGTGGGCGTGGCTCTCCTCGACGGACTCGCTGACCCAGCGTCTTGCCGGCGCCATGCAGCAGCAGGATGAACGCGATGGCCAGCCAATCCAGGGCCTGCGCGTGCGCCTGCTGCTGCAGGACACCGGCCCCGCACGGCTGGATGAGGCACGCCTGCTGGGCATCGGCCCACGCCGGCATGTCTGGCGACGCGAAGTGGCGCTCTGTCATGGCGATACGCCATGGGTGATCGCACGCTCTCTGGCGGCGCTGGACCTGGCCCACGGTCATCGCCTCTCGACGCTGGGCGAGCGCTCGCTGGGCCATTGGCTGTTTCGCCAGCCCGACCTGATACGCAGCGCCATCGATGTCAGCCGCGCCCCGCTGGTGCTTTCAAGCTCCAGGCCGCTGGCCCGCACCACCAGCCTGTGGATGCGCCGCTCGATGTTCTCGCATGGTCGCTTCAAGGTGCTGGTGCAGGAGGGCTTCACGCCAGCCTTCCAGCACGCGCTGCAACTGGCCTGAGCCGTGCGGCCGACTAGCCTCGTTTCCCTCTCTTCCCTTGCCCACTACCACCCGCCCAGGAGCCCCGATGACCGCGTCATCCACTTCCGCCGCTTCGCGTCCTTCCAGACTGGCCGACTACCTCGCCCTGACACGGCTGGACCGCCCCATCGGCACCTGGCTACTGATGTGGCCGACCCTGTGGGCACTGTGGCTGGCGGCAGATGGCATCCCCGAGCGCACGACCCTGCTGATCTTCATCGCCGGGGTCTACCTGATGCGCGCCGCCGGCTGCGTCATCAACGACTACGCCGATCGCCATTGGGACAAGCATGTCGAGCGTACGCGAGACCGGCCGCTGACTTCGGGCCGTATCTCGGAGCGCGAGGCACTGACGCTGTTCGGGGGGCTGGTCGCGGCCGCCTTCGTGCTGGTGTGCTTCACCAACCTGACCACGGTGCTGCTGTCGATCGTCGCCGTGCTGCTGGCGGCCAGCTACCCGTTCATGAAGCGCTTCCATCATCTGCCTCAGGTAGTGCTGGGCGCCGCCTTCGGCTGGGCGATTCCGATGGCCTTCGCCGCGACACTGGAAGAAGTGCCGACCTACGGCTGGTGGCTGTTCGCGGCCAACCTGATGTGGACGGTGGCCTACGACACCGCCTATGCGATGGTCGATCGCAACGACGACCTCAAGGTGGGCATCAAGTCCACCGCCGTGCTGTTCGGGCGGGCCGACAAGCTGATGATCGGCCTTCTGCAGCTGGGCATGCTGGCGGTATTGATCGGCATCGGACTGCACCTGGCGCTGGGCATCTTCTACTGGCTGGGGCTGGCTGCCGCCGCCGTCACCTTCGTCTGGCAGCAACGTCTGATCCGTGAGCGTGAGCGTGCGCCCTGCTTCCAGGCGTTCCTCAACAATCATTGGACGGGGCTGCTGATCTTCGCCGGTATCGCCCTGGCGACCTGGCCGATGAGCTGACGCCTGCATAAACATTCGCATTATTTAATTTAAAGCGATCCCTGCCCTCTGTTGCGCCCCAGCCCACGGTTCATGCCTGCCTGCCGCGCCTCCAAGGCGGCTGGCAGGCTTGCGTGCAAGCTGCCATGCTGGCAGTTGTCATCTCGTTGTCATATAAGCGGGTTGTAATCGTCATCGACTTGTCATTCTGGCGCGTGCGCCGACTGCTGCATGGGATCTAGCGATGAGCTCCAAGACCGTACTGATTGTCGACGATGAATCCTCGATTCGCGAGATGATCGCCGTTGCCCTCGAAATGGCGGATTACCGCGTGCTGGAGGCAGACAATGCCCAGGACGCCCACGCCATCGTCGTCGATGAAAAGCCCGATCTGCTGTTGCTGGACTGGATGATGCCGGGCACCAGTGGCCTGGAGCTCGCGCGGCGTCTCAAGCGTGACGAGACCACCTCGGAGCTGCCGATCATCCTGTTGACCGCCAAGGGCGAGGAAGACAACAAGATTCAAGGCCTGGAAGCCGGCGCCGACGACTACATCACCAAGCCCTTCTCGCCGCGCGAGCTGGTCGCCCGTCTCAAGGCCGTACTGCGTCGCACCACTCCCAAGGGGGTCGAGGAGGCGGTAGAAGTCGAGGGCCTGATGCTCGACCCGGCCAGCCACCGCGTCACCGCCCACGGCAACTCGCTGGATGTCGGCCCGACCGAATATCGCCTGCTGCAGTTCTTCATGACGCATCAGGAGCGTGCCTACACGCGCAGCCAGCTGCTCGATCAGGTATGGGGCGGCAACGTCTATGTCGAGGAGCGCACCGTGGACGTGCACATCCGTCGCCTGCGCAAGGCGCTGGGCACAGGCCATCAGCATCTGATCCAGACCGTCCGCGGCACCGGTTACCGCTTCAGCGCCCAGGCCTGAGGGATTCATGCGCTATTGGACCAACGAGCTATGGCGCCTCGGCTACCTTGCCGGTGGCTTCGGCCTGATCGGTGGCCTGCTGGGCCATCTGGGCTGGGGCCTGGCACTGGGCCTTTCGCTGTATCTGTTCGTCCATCTCAAGCACTTGAAGAGCCTCTATACCTGGCTGATCACCAATCCCCATGAAGAGCCACCACCCGGCGATGGCGTGTGGGGAGACCTGCTCGATCGTCTCTACCGCTATCAGAAGGGCCAGCGCCAGACTCAGGAGCGACTGCGCAGCATCCTCAACCGTATCCAGGAATCCTCCGAGGCCATGCGCGACGGCCTGGTGATGCTGGACAACCACGGTGACATGGAATGGTGGAACAGCGCTGCCGAGCAGCTGGTCGGTCTCAAGGCCAGCCACGACCGCGGCCAGCACATCACCAACTATCTGCGTGACCCCGTCTTCATCGATTACTTCAATCGGCTGGCCTACCGCGAGCCGCTGACGCTGCAGTCGCCGCTGTCTGACAACCTGACGCTGCAGATATCCATCACCCTGTTCGGTGACAACGAGCGTCTGGTCATGCTGCGTGACGTCACCCGCCTCTATCGCCTGGAAGAGATGCGCCGCGACTTCGTGGCCAATGTCTCCCATGAGCTGCGCACGCCGCTGACGGTGCTGGCCGGCTATCTCGAGACCTACTCCGATTACGCCGATGACCTGCCACCGCGCTGGCAGCGTGGGCTGGGCCAGATGAAGAGCCAGACCGACCGCATGCAGCACTTGGTCGAAGACCTGCTGACCCTGTCACGCCTGGAAACCGACGAGTTGTCCGACAATGGTCGCTGCATCGACATGGGTGCCCTGCTCGGCCATATCCGCGACGACGCCGAAGGCCTGTCCCAGGGACGTCACACCTTCTCCATCGAGGCCGATGCCAGCCTGTCTCTGCGCGGTGAGGAGCAGGAACTGCGCAGCGCGATCTCGAATCTGGTCTTCAATGCAGTGCGCTACACTCCCGAAGACTGCCATATCACCCTGCGCTGGAAGGCGGATGAACAGGGCCTGCTGGTCGAGGTGGAAGATGACGGGGACGGCATCGACCCGGTCCACCTGCCGCGCCTGACCGAGCGTTTCTACCGCATCGACAAGGGCCGCAGCACCGCCACGGGAGGCACCGGTCTGGGGCTTGCCATCGTCAAGCATGTGCTGATTCGCCATCAGGGCCATCTGGAGATCGACAGCCACCCCGGCGAGGGTGCGCGCTTCCGCTGTCACTTCCCCGACGAGCGCGCCTGTCAGGCGAGCGCTCCCCAGGCCAGCAGTGCGCTAGCCCAGTGATGTGCTGATTCAGTGATGAGCTGAGTCGGAGGCCAGCCCAACGCGGAACGCCCCGCAGCCACCTCGAAAGGAGGCGACTGCGGGGCGTTTCTTTTGCTCCGCCAGACGACGCTGCGGCTATCTCAATGACAAGCCAGTACAGCGGCAAGCCAGTTCAGCAACAAGCCACCTCTGCGACAGGCTGTCTTAACGACGCGGCGCCGGCAACTGACGGTAGTGGCTCTGCCACATCAGTACCGCCCCGGCGACAGCGCCCGGGATGAACAGCAGATTGGCCAGCGGCACCAGCGTCATGACGAACACCGCGGCGCCGAAGGTCAGTGAGGGCCACCAGCGCGCCTTGAGGCGCTGCTTCATGTCACCGAAGCTGACCTGATGGTTGTCCATCGGGTAGTCGAGATACTGGATCGACATGCTCCAGGCCGAGAACAGCCCCCACAACAGCGGCGAGAGCAGGTTCAGGCCCGGGATGAAGCCGATGATGAACAGCGCGATCATGCGCGGGATGAAATAGGCCAGCTTGGCCATTTCACGCTCCAGCGAGTCGACACCAATCTTCACCAGCCCACGGTCATCATCGATCAGGGTGCCATCCAGGCGATGCTCGACCTTCTCGGCCAGAATGCCGTAGAAGGGCGCGGCGATCAGGTTGGTCACCAGGCTGAAGGAGAAGAACACCACCAGCAACAGACTCACCACCAGCAGCGGCCAGATCAACCAGCTGAGCCAGTCCAGCCACGCCGGTACCTTGAGCATCCAGTAATCGATCCAGCCACCGAACTGGTTGAACAATACCCACAGCGTGATGCTGTAGAGCACCAGGTTGATCGCCAGCGGTACGAATACGAAGCGGCGCAGCCCGGGGGTATAGACCATGCGGGTCCCGCGGACCAGCGCCGATACGGCATCAATCATGCGACGTCCTCGTCATCTCAAAAGAACCGGCCAGCCAGCGGGCTGACCGGAGCCACACCCTAGCACTCCCGCCTGCGCGGCGCAGCTGTCGGCCGCCTGACACCGTTCGCGCGCCCACGACGCAATCGCCCCGCACCTGTCTGTGGGCAGGTGCGGGGCGAAAGAGGCGACACAGGGACAGGGAAACGCGTCAGCTCACTGCTTGTCCAGGTCCTGCGGCTTCAGCTCGTGGGTATCGGTATGACGCACATCCACGCCCTTGACCAGGAAGATGACGTACTCGGCCAGGTTGTCGGCGTGGTCACCGATACGCTCCAGCGCACGCAGAATCCACATCACGTTGAGCACCGGCGTGATCTGGCGCGCGTCTTCCATCATGAAGGTCATCAACGAACGCATGGCACTTTGATATTCCAGATCCACCGAGGCATCTTCACGCAGCACCTTGAGGGCAAGGTCGGTATCGAAGCGCGCGAAGGCCGTCAGAGAGTCACGCACCATGCTGCGCACGTGCTGACTGAGGTGACGCACCTCGACCATGCCGCGCGGGCTCTGGCCGTTCTCGACCAGCGAGATGGCGTTGCGTGCGATCTTGCTCGATTCATCACCGATACGCTCGAGATCGGAGGTGGCGCGGATGACGGCCAGCACCAGGCGCAGGTCGGAGGCCGCCGGCTGACGGCGGGCCAGCACCCGGGTGCACTCGTCATCGATCTTGAGCTGCATGTCGTTGACAGCCTTGTCGTTGTCGCGCACCCGCGTGGCGGTTTCACTGTCGCCTTCCAGCAATGCCGTGACGGCATCCTGCAGCTGCTTCTCTACCAGTCCGCCCATGGCCAGCAGGTGTGTCTTCAGTGCATCCAGCTCGTGATTGAACTGCTCTGAGATATGCTTGCCGTGCGAATCGCTGGTGATATCCATTTCCCTCTCCCGGAAAGTCGCCCACCGAGTCAGGGGGCGTGACATGAATGACGTGACAAGTATGGCCCACTACTGACTGACACAGCGGGCTCCCCCTCAGCATGCCGACACTTGATTGCAGTTATGTTTCACCCGGGGCGCAAAGGCGGTATCTGGCCGCCATCATCAGCAATATCAGGGCCAAAAGGCTACCTGGGTGCACGTTCGCGCATGAGCGCGCTAACCGAAACGCCCCGTGATGTAGTCTTCCGTCTGGCGGCGCCGCGGGTTGGTGAACAGCTGGTCGGTCGGGGCGAATTCCACCAGGCGGCCCTCATGCAGGAAGGCGGTGTCGTCCGAGACCCGCGCGGCCTGCTGCATGTTGTGCGTGACGATGATCAGCGTCAGGCGCGAGCGCAGCGAACGGATCAGCTCCTCGATCTTGAGCGTCGAGATGGGGTCCAGCGCCGAGGCCGGTTCATCCAGCAGCAGCACCTCCGGCTCGACCGCCAACGTCCGCGCGATCACCAACCGCTGTTGCTGGCCACCCGAGAGCCCCAGCGCGCTGTCGTGCAGGCGGTCCTTCACTTCTTCCCACAGCGCCGCGGAGCGCAGACAGGATTCGACCTTGTCATCGAGGTGGCGCTTGTCATTCTCACCGACCAGCCGCAGCCCGAAAGCCACGTTCTCGTAGACCGACATCGGAAAGGGGTTGGGTGTCTGGAAGACCATGCCGATCCGGCGGCGAAGCATCGGCACGTCCACGCCGCGCGCATGGATGTCCTCGCCCTCCAGCAGTACCTTGCCGGAAAGACGTGACTGTTCATCGAGATCGGTCATGCGATTGAAGGTACGCAACAGGCTCGACTTGCCGCAGCCGGAAGGGCCGATGAAGGCCGTCACGCGCTTGCGTGCGATCTGCAGGCTGACGTCCTCCAGTGCGCGGCGCGTCTGGTTCTCCTTGCCGACACGTGCCTGATAATCGAGGCTCAGGTGGCGGGTTTCCAGGCAGATGTCCTCAGCCGGCCGCGCAGGCGCCTCCTGAAGAAACAACTGAGGCTTGGGCTGTTCAGAGTCACGCCTCATTCGGTGGCTCCCTTGTAACGTTGTGCCAGCATGTGACGCAGGCGAATGGCACTCAGATTGAGGCATAGAATCACGACCACCAGCACCAGCGCGGTCGCGTAGACCAGTGGCCGACTGCTGAAGGCGTCGCTACTCTGGAAGGCCAGATCATAGACCTGATGCCCCAGATGCATGAATTTCCGGTCCAGATGCAACCACGGGAAGCTGTCATCCAGCGGCAGGTCCGGGGCCAGCTTGACCACCCCGACCAGCATCAGCGGCGCGACTTCACCCGCCGCACGCGCCACGGCCAGAATCAGCCCCGTCATCAGCGCCGGCGAGGCGGCCGGAATCACCACGCGCTTGAGCGTTTCCAGGCGTGTCGCTCCCAGCGCCAGCGCGCCTTCGCGCAGACGACGCGGCACGCGCGCCAGCCCCTCTTCCGTGGCGACGATCACCACCGGCAAAGTCAGCAGGGCCAGCGTCAGCGAGGCCCACAGAATGCCGCCGGTCCCGAAGGTCGGCGTCGGCAGTCGCTCGGAGTAGAACAGCTCATCGATTCCGGCGCCCAGTCCATAGACGAAGAAGCCGAGACCGAACACGCCGTAGACGATGGAGGGTACCCCGGCCAGATTGCGCAGCGCGATGCGCGTCAGGCGCGTCAGGCGCCCCTGATGGGCCACCTCGTGCAGATAGAGCGCCGCCATCACGCCGAAGGGCATCACCATGATCGACATCAGCACCACCATCAGCACGGTGCCGAAGATGGCGGGCCAGAGGCCGCCAAAGCCCTCGGTGGGCGCGCCGGCCACGAAGTCACGAAAACGCTTGAACGTCATCATCAGCCGGCCGCTGAAGCCCATCGCATTGGGCTGCCAGGCATTGCGGATATCATCGAGTGCGATGCGGCCTTCGTAGCCGCCATTGCCGCCCAGCAGCAACTGTCCGCCCGCCAGGGCATCACGCAGGGCACTCAGCTGACCTTCACGCTCGATGAAGGCGCTGCGCACCTCCTCCAACTCCTCCAACTCCTCCTGCATCTCCTGCTCGAGCTCAGCGTCCTCTTGAGTCCGCGCTGCGTCACCGTCAGCAGTGGCGCTGCGCCGGGATGCCAGAGACTGCTGCAGCGCCTGGTAGCGACTGCTCAAGGCTTCACTGTCCAGGCGCAGTGCCTGCAACTGGCGGCGCTCGCTCTCGATCATCTTCAGGCGGGCAAACAGTGGCTCGGCGTCCTCGGACAAGGGCCGGGCAGGTCCGTCGCCGACGTCAGGCGTGTGGTCCATCTCCCCTGTCATCGGGTCACTCAGCGCCCGTGGCATGCCGTAGAGAGTGCGACCGTCACGCATTTCCAGCATCAGCGCCTGGCGGGGGAAGGTCATCCTGTCGAGCAGCGTCTCCGGCAGCCACTGCCAGCTGGCCGCGGCCCCGTCACGCGAAGATGTCTGCAGCAACCACCATTGCTGGCGAGCGTCGTCCCCCTCGCCCGAGGCGACACGGCGCATCTCCTCGTGCATCAGCTCGCCGAGCAGATGGCGATTGTCGGCCGCCGGCTCTCCGCGCGTGGTGGTCAGGGCCGTGGGACTCTGGCCCGGCTGCGCCGTCAGCTCCACCTCGACCAGCCGGGAGGGCCAGAAGTGACTGAAGGAGCCCACCACCAGCAGGCTGAGCAGGCCCAGCACCAGCACCAGCGAGACACTGACAGCCATGGCGTTCAGCCAGCCCCACGGGCCGCCGTCACGCCAGTAGCGCTGCAGGCGCCCGACCAGCGGCTCGCGCGGGCGCAGCAAGGAGGAGCTGGCACGATTGGTGTCAGGGCGACTCATCCCCAGCTCCCCTGATTGGGCGGCGTGAAGCGCTGTCGCAGCACTTCCGCCAGCGTATTGACCACGAAGGTGAAGACGAACAATGCCAGGGCAGCGAGGAACAGCAAGCGGTAGTGGCTGCTGCCGACCTCGGCCTCTGGCAGCTCGATGGCCAGGGTCGCGGCCAGTGAGCGAAGGCCCTCGAACAGGCTGGCATCCACCAGCGGCGTATTGCCGGCCACCATCAGCACGATCATCGTCTCACCGACGGCACGCCCCATGCCGATCATCATCGCCGAGAACAGCCCGACCGCAGCGGCTGGCAGGATGACGCGGCGCAGGCTCTGCCAGGGCGTCGCGCCCAGCGCCGCAGAGCCGGCGGCCAGGCCACGCGGCACCGACGAGAGGGCATCCTCACTGAGCGTGAACAGGGTCGGCATCACCGCCAGCCCCAACGCCATGCCGGTCACCAGGGTATTGCGCTGGGCATAATCGATGCCGTAGTGGCTGAACAGCCACTGACGGAGGTCGCCGTCGAACCACCACTGCTCGACCTGGCCGGCGATGGTCACATCCAGCCACAGCAGCACGAACAGCAGCGGCAACAGCCCGAAGGCCGCCATGTTTTCCGGCAGCAGATTGCGCCATGCGCGCGGCGACAGGGTCCACAGGAAGCCCGCCACCATGGTGCCCAGCGGAATCAGGACCAGCCCCAGCAACACCGCCATCAGCTCACGCTCGACGAAGGGCGCGACCACCAGGGCGGCGATGAAGCCGATCACCACGGTCGGCAGTGCCTCCATCATCTCCAGCAGCGGCTTGATGCGGGAACGCTGGCGCGGCGCCATGAAGCAGGCGACATGGATGGCACAGCCGAGCCCCAACGGCACGGCAAACAGCAGCCCGACCAGCGCCGCCTTGAGCGTGCCCCACATGATGGGCACCAGCGACAGACGGGGTTCGTGGGTGCCGGTGCTCTCCAGCTGCCAGATCCACTCCGGCGCAGCGCGCCCCTCGTACCAGACCTTGCCGAAGATGGCGTCGAGCCCGACGGCCTGATGCGGGTCGTGTATCGCAAGCCCGGCATAGGCCTTGCCCAGCGCCCCCAGCGGCGCGTCCTGAGCGAGCTGGCCAGGCAGCCTTGCCTCCCGGGACGCCGACGCCAGCAAGCGGCGGTCATCATTGTCGAATTCCAGCGCTACGCCTGCCGCGACCCGGGTGGCATCCAGCCAGTCCAGCACCTGACGGCGACGCTCGCTGGTGGCCAGATAGAGGCCAAGGCGGCCGTTGGCGTCCAGCGCGGCAAAGCCGAGGCTGTGATGGGCAGCCGCCATCGTCACCACCGGCGCCGACAGGCCACTGTCAAAGACGCCGGCCTTGACCAGCGGCTGCGCGTGCGCCGGCAACAGGTAATGGGTCAGGCCACCTGCCGCGTCCCCGACGATCAGGCTTCTACCGCCACGCAGGACGCTGAGCGCGGTGATCGCCGGCGATGACGCGGAGGCAGAAGAGGCCATAGCGTGATGTGCCAACTTGCGCGCCAGCGGCTTGGTCCCGGTGGAGGCCTCGCTCAGTTGCCACTGGGTGAAGCCATCGCGGTCAGCGGTGACCAGCAGACGCCCCTGCTGCGAAGACAGCCTGGCCGGGCCCGGCAACCACTGCTGCTGCCACTCGGAGAGCGGAGTCTGGCTTGCTGCATCATCCTCCAGCGCGCCTGCGGAGGCGTGTGGAGATGACAAGGCCAGACGCGCCAACCACAGACCATCGCCCTCCTCGTACGGAATGCGCAGCCACAGCTGGTCACGGCTGAGCATCAGGCTTGCCTGACGGCGCTCAAGCCCTGCGGGAACCTCGATGGCACTGCCGCGCAGGCGCACGCCAGCGGCGGACTGCTGTACCACCTGCAGACGATCATCCGCGAGCCAGACACCCGACAGCGGCGAGGTGCGCAAGTCCGCCGTCGAATCATCACTGGCCAGCACGGGAGGCAGCCCGTCACGCGCGGCAAGCGGCATGTCAGGCAAGGCGCTCAGCCCGTCAGGATCGGACAGCCAGTCAGGTTCGGTCTGAGCGGCAGGCATCTGCTGGTCGCTCACTTGCTGTTCGAGCGCCTGCTGAGGAAGCGACGTGACGCTGGCGGACTTGAGCAGCGGCCATGACACGCTGACCAGATAGGCCAGCATCACGACGACGATGACCATCACGCCCAGCCCGGCCGCTGTCAGCCACAGACTGGCAAGACGGTCATGCCGCAGACGACGACGCTGCATTCGGGAGGCATCAACTGCCGACATGAAATATCACCACGAAAGGATTCGCGCACTGGAGTGTCGACTCCGCAGACGCATGAAGCGGGTATGGCACCGAGATTATGTCCAAGTGATGACAGAGAGATGACAAAGGCGAATCAAAGGGCATCCACATCCTGAAGCCCCAGTTGCTGACGCCAGTGCAGCAGCTGCTTTTCCGGCAGTGGCACATAGCCACCACGCAGGATGGCCTGCTGACCCTGGCGCGACATGATCAATGACAGGAAGGCCTGCTCCAGCGCCGGGAGCGGCTCGTCAGGCACGCGATTGACGTAGATGTACAGGGCACGGGTCAGCGGATAGCGGCCATCGCGAATGCTGGCCCGGCTCGGGAAGACAGCGTGGCCGCCCGCCTCACGGCTGACGGACAGCTGCTTCACCAGCGGCGAAGAGGTGCTGAAGCTGGCATAGCCGATGCCATTGGGCGAGGAGCCTACCGCGCCGATGATGGAGGCCGAGCCCGGCTGTTCACTGACATCGAGGCGGAAGTCGCCATCGCACAGCGCGATACGGCGGAAGGCGCCGTAGGTGCCCGAGGTGGCACTGCGTCCGAAGCGCATGATCTGGCGGTCATTCCACTCATCACTCAGCCCCAGCTGGCCCCAGCGATTGGCCGCCTGGCCACCACAGCTGTGCGTGGCGGAGAAGATGACATCCAGCTGCGCGATGCTGATCTCCTCCAGCGGGTTGCTGCGATGCACGATGATGCCCATCGCATCCAGCGCCACGGGCACACCCAGCGGCGGATAGCCGAATTCATGCGTGAAGTCCTGACGCTCCTGGTCGCTCATCGGACGCGACATCAGCCCGATGCGGGTAGTGCCGGCGATCAATGCCGGCGGGGCCGTCGAGGAGCCCGCGGCCTGCAGCTGCACGCGTACCCCCGGATGATAGCGACGCAGCTGGGCAGCCCAGCGCGTCACCAGCACCGACAGGGTATCGGAGCCCACCGCCGTCAGGTTGCCCACCACCCCGGACACCGGGCGATATTCGGGCACCTTGTCGGCCAGTGCCGGAGCCGAGAGCGTCGAGAGCCCCAGCAGGCAGACAAGCGACATCAGCCGCAGCGACGGCAGCCCTGAGCGCAGGCGGGGCGCGCATGAGGAGGACGCATATAAGGAGGACACGGATGACCCGCGACGCGACGCGAACACGGCGCGAAAGCCTGAACGGACAAGCGACCCGACGGAAACTGACATGGCGACTTCCCACCAGAGAATGAACGAGATGACGATGCGACACGGAGCTGGCCACTGCTTGCCACGCCCATGGTGACGGGCAGGCGACGGTGAAACAAGGTGGCCCGTGCAGCACAGCGAAACACTACGAGTATCCGTCATTGCTGCGTTGAGGAACGATACTCCATGCTGCAGCGCAAAAAAATTTCCTGACAGTCCCTTATCAGTGAGGACAGTGCTTTGTCCGCCAGAGTAGGATACAGAAGATGATGAAGCCGCTGCGGCTCATCCGCCATGGTCTGCGTCGAACTGATGCTATCGATGGCCCCCGGTGACTTTCTTCGGCGATTGCCGAAGTGCCCTATATAAGGCCCCCTGTGCAAGGCAGTGCCCTGCGCCAAAAGACGCACCTTTTTCAGATGGAAGGGTGCAGAAATGAAATGACCATTTTATAACAACAAGATAGCGAGTCATGACATGCAAGCTCTGGATGATATCCCGACGCCGAACGGCACACTGACGCTCAAATTGATCGCCCAGCGCCAGGACACCAATCTCTATGGCGACATCAGCGGCGGCTGGCTGATGCACCGCATGGACGAGGCCTGTGAGCTGGCCGCCGGGCGCGTCGCCCACGGGCGCACTGCCACCGTGGCCGTCGAAGGCCTCGATTTCCTTTCGCCGGTGCGTATCGGCTCAGTGGTCAATATCTTCACTCAGGTGGCCGAGGTCGGGCGCAGTTCGATCAGGCTCGCCGTCGAGGTCTGGATCCGCCCGCCGCAGGAGCGCAATCAACACGCGCTGACCAAGGTGACCGAAGCCTGCTACGTGATGGTGGCACTCGATGACAATGGCCGCATCCGTGCCGTACCGGAGCAGGCCAGCACCGCCATCATCGAGGAGCAGGACTGATCCTGAGCAGGACTGAGCCAAGCGCCTCGCCTCTCTTCCTGTCAGCCACACGCCAAGAAAAAGCCGCCCTCAGGGGCGGCTTTTTCGTCAACAATCAGTCACGCGCTCAGACAGTCAGTCAGACAGTGCGGCAGGCAGTCCAAAAGAGACTCGCTCAGGCTTCGCCCAGCACCCGACCACGCGCATCCAGATAGGCCTGCTCACCGATACGCGACCAGGGCGCGACCTGCTGCTGGAAGGCGCGGTAGGACTCATAGACGCGCCTGGCGTCCTCATCCTTGGCGATGAACTCGTCCAGCACCTCGTTGGAGGCATCGAACAGCGCCGCATAGACGTCCTGGGGGAATTCACGCAGCTCCACACCGTGCTCCTCGACCAGCGAGGTCAGCGCGGTGGCGTTGCGCAGCGCGAATTCATCCACCATGGCGTGATTGGCGATTCTGGCCGCCTGAATCACCACCTGCTGCAGGTCTTCCGGCAATGCCTGCCAAGCCTCGAGATTGACGGTGCCTTCGAGGATGGCGGAAGGCTCGTTCCAGGCCGGTGAGTAGTAATACTTGGCCACCTGATGCAGGCCGAAGGCCAGATCATTGTAGGGGCCGACCCAGTCGGTGGCATCGATCACGCCGGTTTCCATCGCGGTGAAGATCTCGCTGCCCGGCAGATTGACCGCGCTGGCGCCGATGCGATTCATCACTTCGCCCGCCAGCCCCGGCAGGCGAATCTTCAGGCCCTTCATTTCCTCGAGACTGTTCACTTCCTTGTTGAACCAGCCGGCCATCTGGGTGCCGGTGTTGCCCACCGCCAGCGGCTTGAGGTTGTGGCGCGAGTAGATCTCGTCCCACAGCTTCATGCCATCGCCGTGATACAGCCAGGCGTTGGTCTCTGTAGTGTTCATGCCGAAGGGCACGGCGGTGAAGAACTGGGCCGCGGGGACCTTGCCCTTCCAGTAGTAGGAGGCCGAGTGGCCCATCTGGGCGGTGCCGGAGGACACGGCATCGAAGACTTCCAGCGCCGGCACCATCTCGCCGGCGCCATAGACCTTGACCTGCAGGCGACCACCGGAGAGCTGACCGATCAGGCTGGCGAACTCATTGGCACCGGTGCCCAGTGCCGGGAAGTTCTTCGGCCAGGAGGTGACCATCTTCCAATGGATGGTCTCGCCCTCGGCGGCATTGGCGGTGGACACGAAAGGCGCGGCGGCGAGACCGGCAGCACCGGCCCCCAGAGCAGAGAGAAAACGGCGGCGTTGCATGGGACTTTCCTTGTTCGAGTTGTGGGCAATGCATGACGCGGCATCAAGGCAGCATGGCTGCCACTATGCCGCGTCCCATGGATGGCCCACAACTGCACCAAGGCCGTAATGGCGCACGAATACCGCGCCCCCTGCGCCACTCTTCACCCCTTGCCAGCGCCTCGTATCAGCACCTGCTATCAGGACTTGCTGTCAGCTCAGCACTTCCAGCTTGGCAAAGCCCAGCACCAGCCACTTGTCGCCTTCGCCCTCGAAGCTGATCTGCACGCGCGCTCGCTCGCCCTGGCCTTCGGCATTGATGACCACGCCTTCCCCGAACAGCGGGTGGCGCACCAGGCTGCCGAGCGAGAGTGCCGGCATGTCGCCATTGGCCTCGACACTCTCCTGACGCGGGCCGGATGGACGGCGATTCGGCGTGGCGCGCTGGGTCGAGACCGGACGCGAGACCTGGCCACGCAGACGCACCTCTTCCAGCAGCTCTTCCGGCAGCTCACGCAGGAAGCGCGACGGCCGCTGGAAGGTCTCCTTGCCGTGCATGCGACGCAGCTCGGCGTAGGTCAGGTAGAGGCGCTGCATGGCGCGGGTGACACCGACATAGCACAGGCGACGCTCTTCCTCGAGACGCCCCGGCTCTTCCAGCGACATCTTGTGCGGGAACAACCCCTCCTCGACCCCGGCGACGAATACCACCGGGAATTCGAGCCCCTTGGCGGAATGCAGCGTCATCATCTGCACGCATTCCTCGCCTTCGGCGGCTTCATGATCACCGGCATCCAGCGCGGCTTCGGCGAGGAAGGGTTCCAGCGCCTCGGCCCCTTCGCTGGGGGCTTCCGGGTCCATGCGCTCGCCCTGACTGAAGGCACGGCAAGCATTGACCAGCTCCGAGAGGTTCTCGAGGCGCGCCTGGCCCTTCTCGCCCTTCTCGGCGGCGTGATGCTCACGCAGGCCGGTGGCGTGGATGACGTGCTCGACCAGCTCATGCAGCGCCATGCCGGCGGTGTCGTTGTCGAGGCCATCGATGATGTCGGCGAAGGCTCGCACGGCAGTCGCGGCGCGTCCCTTGAGGACGCCATCGGAGACCGCATCGCTCATCGCCTGCCACATGGTCAGGCTGCCGTAACGTGCGCGCTCGCGCAGCTGCTCGACGGTGCGCATGCCGATGCCACGCGCCGGCACGTTGATCACGCGCTCCAGTGCCGCATCGTCCTCGCGGTTGTTCATCAGGCGCAGATAGGCGAGGGCGTTCTTGATCTCGAGACGCTCGTAGAAGCGCTGGCCGCCATAGATGCGATAGGGCATGCCTTGGCGGATCAGCGTCTCTTCCAGCACGCGTGACTGGGCATTGGAGCGATACAGGATCGCGATCTCGTCGCGGCTGTAGCCATGCTCATTGACCAGCTCGCGAATGGTATCGGCGATATAGCGCGACTCGTCGATATCATTGAAGCCGGCATAGACACGAATGCGCTCGCCACGACCGCTGTCGGTCCAAAGCTCCTTGCCCATGCGCCCGCCGTTGTGGCTGATCAGGGCGTTGGCGGCCTCCAGAATGGCGCTGGAGGAGCGGTAGTTCTGTTCCAGACGCACCACACGGGTGTTGGCGAACTCCTCGGTGAAGCGCTGGATGTTCTCGACCCGCGCGCCACGCCAGCCGTAGATGGACTGGTCATCATCGCCGACCACGGTCATGCACTCGCGATCACCGGCCAGCAGCTTCAGCCAGGCGTACTGCAGGGTGTTGGTATCCTGGAACTCGTCGACCAGCAGGTGGGCGAAGCGCTCGCGGTAATGCGCCAGCAGATGCGGCGTATCACGCAGCAGTTCCAGCGAGCGCAGCAGCAGCTCACCGAAATCGACCAGGCCGCCGCGTTCACAGGCGAGCTGATAGAGCTCGTACATCTCGACCATCTTGCCCATGTAGGCATCGCCATGGGTCTGCACCTGATGGGCGCGCAGACCTTCCTCCTTGCAGCCGGCGATGAAGTACTGGACCTGCTTGGGCGGCCAGCGCTCATCGTCGACGTTGTGCTCCTTGAGCAGCCGCTTGACCATGCGCAGCTGGTCATCGCTGTCGATGATCTGGAAGTGCTCGGGCAGGCGCGCCTCCTGCCAGTGGGTGCGCAGCAGACGGTGACTGATGGAGTGGAAGGTGCCGACCCACATGTGGCGCAGGCTGCTGCCATTGAGCGCCTCGAGACGCGTGCGCATCTCCCGCGAGGCCTTGTTGGTGAAGGTCACCGACAGGATGGCGTAGGGCGAGAACTGATATTGGTCCATCAACCAGGCGATGCGGTGAACCAGCACGCGGGTCTTGCCGGAACCGGCCCCCGCCAGTACCAGCATGTTGCCCGGCGGCGCGGACACGGCCTCACGCTGATGCGTGTTGAGGTGATCGAGGAGGGGCGATTCGGACATGCAGGGCTCACCACAGGGCAGAGGAGTCGAGGAGCGGAGCAGCGTGAGATTCGCTGCCCCTGTTCAGGCATCCACCTTATCACAGCGGCCTGCCCTGCTCTTCCCCGCGCCGGCCTTCCTTGCACATACGTGCCTTGCACTTGCCTTCAAGACAGATGATGCCCGGACGGTGCTCAGTGGGTATCGAAGTCGTGGTCGTCGATGCGCAGGGTGGCGAGGCTCTTCTTGACCGCCTCCAGCTGCTCCTTGAGCTTGGGCCCGCGCGCCTTGGCGACACCGACCGCCAGCGTATCGACGATCACCAGGTGCGCGATACGTGAGCTCATCGGGGTGTAGATCTCGGTGTCTTCGTGCACATCGATATGCAGCGGCAGCGTGACTTCATCCGCCAGTGGCGAACCACTCGGGCACAGCCCGATGACGGTCGCGCCGGCGTCCCGCGCCAGACGCACGCTGGCGATCAGCGCCTTGGTGCGGCCGGTCTGGGAGATGGCCACCACCACGTCGCGCGGCCCCAGCGTCACCGCTGACATGTTCTGCATGTGCGGGTCGGTGTAGGCGGCGGTGGAAATCTGCAGGCGGAAGAACTTGTGCTGGGCATCGTGCGCCACGGCGCCCGAGGCACCATAGCCGTAGAACTCGACCCGGCTGGCGGAGGCCAGCGAGTGGATGGCACGCGCGACGGCTTCGGCGTCCAGGCGGTCACGCACCGACAGCAGGGTGCCGATGGTGGAATCGAACAGCGAGTGCGAGAACTCGGCCACGCTGTCGGAGTCATTCATGGAGAACTGGGCGAACTGGGTGCCGGTGGCGAGGCGTTGCGCCAGCTGCAGCTTGAAATCCTGGAAGCCGGCAAAGCCCATTGCCCGACAGAAACGCACGACCGTCGGCTCACTGACCGATGACTCGCTGGCCAGATCGACGATCCGCATGTGAATCACTTCCTCCGGATGGCGAAGGACATAGCGTGCGACCTTTTGTTCAGAGCGGCGGAAATTCTCCATCCGGCTCCTCAGGTCGTCGAAGATGGCATGGCTCACGGCACACTCCTTGCAGACTTCATGGGCATGCCTGAGCTTACGTCATCCCCCCGGGGGTGTCGCCTGCACAGGCAGGCGATAGTCACAATTTTGTCAAGTGAGCTATAGTAAAACGGTGTGGCGCCAGTGAAAGCCCACATCCTTTGGATGCCATGGAGGTCGAATCATGCGTAATTCAGAGCAGGTAGATACGCTCAAGAAAGAGCTTCTCGATATTTTCATGACTCTCGGTGCCGACGAACATCAGGCCCGCAAGAAACAAAGCGCAGTCCGCCATCTCCGCGCCCGTCGTGGAATAGAATTGCACAACGAAATCAAGCGCCTAAGCGAGGATTTAAGCGACATCGAAGTGCTGGAAATGGATACTGAAAGCGATATCGACACCCACTGATTCCAGGCGGGGAGGCGATACGCTCCCCGCCGATCAGTGATGTTTTCACGCTCTGATCCGCCAGGATTCGGGCTCCATGCGACACCTTCCACCATCTCTTTCGAGCATGGTCGTACCCCCCTCTCGCGGTATTTCTCGCCAGATCCTCCCGACGAACACTTCTTGTTACGGCCCTTGTTGCGTCTGGATTCTCCTGAAATGGCGCGTTTTCTACACAAGGCCTGAAGATATCTCGCCGAAAGATCGTGATATTCATGCCTCATATTGCAAAACCCTACGACCAATGACGCACCATTACAGTGCGAGCGCTCACTGACCCTCTCTGACCTCAGAAAATCCGCCTCTGCCTCGTCAGAAACACGAGAGGCCCGCCGGATAGGCGAGCCTCTTGAGGTACTGCATCTTCGTGCTGAGTGTGACGTGCCGCTGCTGCGGTCAGCGAGGGCGGAGGTAGTTACAGGCTGGACGCGAACACCACGACTACACCGATCGGGGCGATATAGCGCGCCACGAAGCTCCACAGCGAGAAGGCCGAGTCGCTCATGTTGAGCTGGCTGCGCACCTCGTCACGGCCCATGAACCAGCCGACGAAGACGATGGTCGCCAGACCGGTCAGCGGCAGCATCAGCTTGCTGGTCGCGTAGTCGAGCAGGTCGAAGATGGTCATGCCCTCGAACTTGCCGAACATGCCCAGCGGCGCCACGTCACTCCACAGGTTGAAGGACAGGATGGTGGCGATGCCCAGCAGCCAGGTGGCGATACCCGCGACCCAGGCCGAGCCGACGCGCGACATCGGCGTCTTCTCTTCCAGCCATTCGACGATGGGCTCCAGCAGCGAGATGCCCGAGGTCCAGGCCGCGAATACCAGCAGCACGAAGAACACCACGCCGAAGACTTCACCGCCCGGCATGTGACCGAAGGCCAGCGGCAGGGTCTGGAAGATCAGGCCCGGGCCCGCGGCGGCGTCGAGGCCGTTGGAGAACACCACCGGGAAGATGGCCAGGCCGGCCAGCAGGGCGATGACGGTATCCAGCACCACCACGACCAGCGCGGTACGCCCGATGTTGACGTCATCGGACAGGTAGGAGCCATAAGCCATCATGATGCCCATGCCCAGTGACAGGGTGAAGAAGGCATGCCCCATGGCCGCCAGCACGCCATCCTTGTCGAGCTTGGAGAAGTCCGGCGTCAGCAGCCAGGCGGCCGCATCAGCGAAGCCATCGGTGGTGGCGGCGTAGCCGACCAGCACGATCAACATCACCGCCAGCAGCGGCATCAGGATCTTGGCGGCACGCTCCAAGCCACCGGCGACCCCGCCAGCCACGACCAAGATCACCATCAGCATGAAGGCACTGTGCCAGGCCAGCAGCGTGGTCGGGTCCCCCAGCAGACCGCCGAACAGACTACCGGCCGTGTCAGAGGTCAGGGTTTCGAAACTGCCACTGGCCGCGTCGGCGATGAAGGCCAGCGCCCAGCCGCCGATGACGCTGTAGAAGGACAGGATCAGGTAGGCGCCGAGCACGCCGGCCACCCCGATCAAGACCCAGGCGGGACTGCGTTTGAGCCGGGCGCTGATGTGGCTCATGGTCGAGATGGGGTTCTTCTGACCCAGGCGACCCAGCAGCCATTCCGACATCAGGATCGGCAGGCCGATCAGCAGGATGCAGATCAGATAGACGAGGACGAAGGCACCGCCGCCGCTCTCACCTGTCATGTAGGGGAATTTCCAGATATTGCCCAGACCGACGGAAGAACCGACGGCAGCCAGGGTAAAGGCCAGGCGAGAAGACCACTGTGCGTGGGAATGCGGTTTGGATGACATGTGAATCCCTGATTCGTCGCGAGGGCGCCAGTCGCTGGTAGCGACTTCGGGCACCTTGTTGTGCTTGTTGCATCATGCTGCCAATGCGGACGGATCATCCGTGGCCAACACGATGGCGTCGCAGGATCACTGCTGTGGTGCTCCCGGCATTCACGCTGACCGGGTAGGTCGTGGGGAATGACAGGCAAGTGCCGATAGGCACGCCGGAACGGGCAGACTGCCCATCTCCGGTAAATATCGCCGCGGTAACGGCAACATGTGGCTAAAGCTACTCGATTGAGGGGCCATCTGCCAGCAAGCCACCATCAGACCATGGCCTCACAGGAGAAACCTCACGCCCTGATGAAGCGTCAGAACAGGCTGCCCTGCCCCTCGCCCGGAAAGGCCCCGACCAAGGGGCGGTCCAGTTTCGCCAGCACCTGATTGGCCAACAGGCGTGCCAGTGCGGGCGCTGCCTTGTTGTCCGGTGTATGCACGAAGAGGAACGGGCTTTTCCCCTGACTTATCCACAAGAAAAGTCGCTCTACCCAGGGAGCAAACAGTGCCCGATTGGTGGCTTCATCGTAATGACCGATGAAACGCACCACGGGATGTTGTCCGCTGGAGAACACATGCAATGGGCGGTGAGGCTTTTCCGAGCGCGCCACCGCAAGGCCCGGATGCGCGGTGGCAGGGCCACTGAAGAGTGGACGCACATCCAGCATCACGCGATCGACTGCGTGAGTTATCAACAAGCGATTCAACTGTCGTTCCACCTCACCCTTGGCGAAGAAAATCGGGTCGCGGGGCTCCACCGCCCAGGCGAGCCCTGCTCCCTTCACCGACTGCAGGAATTGCTCGAGGCGTGGCAGGACTTCCGCCCCGAGGTCACGTGGCAGCTGAATCATGATCGGACCGAGGCGGTCCTTTATCGGTACCAGGCAATCGAGAAATGCCGCCAATTCCTGCTCGATGCCCTGCAGGCGCAATTCATGCGTCAGTCGGCCCGGCAACTTGAAGCAGAAGCGAAAATGGGCCGGCGCCTGACGAGCCCAGCTGGCGATGGCAGCAGGCGTGGGTTGAGCATAGAAGCTGGTATTGCCCTCGACGCTATCGAAGACCCGGGCGTAATCCGCCAGATGTTCCCGCGGGCCGCTGCCCGGCAGCAGGCTGCCACGCCAGTCGTCATTGGCCCACATCGCGAGCCCGAGATGAAGATGCCCCGCCGTGTGCGAGGCATCCGACGGTGTGGAGGATGCATGAAAATGGTGCATGAAGAGGCCAGAACTAGAGGAATATAAGGGCCAAAGAGCCAACAAGCCGAAGAATATCGTCTGCCAGAGCGACGTAAGCACAATAAAAACTGTCATCACGGCGTGCTATGGTCCGCATCCTGCATGACACGTCAGCAGGCGGTCCACCCACCGCCCTGACTCCGCTTCCCGCCAGCCACAAGCCGCGCCGGAAGACACTCTTGTTGACTGCCCATACCCCGGAGCCTGTCATGACTGCTTTCCAACGACTCATACTGCGCGCCAGCGGCAGCCGCTCACGCGCGGCAAATGCCATCACCCTGCGTAGCCTGATCACGCTCATCGAGGGCTGCCTGCTGGTGGCGCTCGGCGTACGCCTGCTGCAGGCCGGTGGCCTGCTGGTCAGTGGCACTGCCGGCATGTCGTTGCTGGGTGCCGACCTGACAGCACTGAGCTTCGGCAGCCTGTTCTTCCTGATCAACCTGCCCTTCTACGGCCTGGCCTGGAAACAGCTGGGGCTGAATTTCACCCTGCGCACGCTGGGCTGCGTCAGCCTGCTCTCCGTGCTGTCCGATGTGTTGGCGGTCAGCTTGCCGCTGGGTGCCGTCAGCCTGCCGGTCGCGGCGATTGCCGCAGGCCTGTTGATCGGTCTGGGCATCACACTGCTGTTTCGCGAGAACGCCTCGCTGGGCGGCCTGAACATTCTGGCGCTGCATTTGGAGCGACGCTTCGGCATCCATGCCGGTCGCACCACCTTCGCCTTCGACCTGCTGCTGATCGCGATCGCTGCACTGGTCTACCCCTGGCCACAGGTCATCTGTTCGGCGCTGGCATTCGCGACACTGTCCTTCGTGCTGGGCCGCTATCATCGCCGCACGCCTCAGACCGCACAGCCTGCCTCACCGGCGCATGACAAGCAGGTGCAGACGGCTCACTAGCGGCGACCGCGTCCCCCATTGGAGGAACCGCCCCCCTTGTACGAGTCGCCCTTGCCAGCCGGGCTGTTTTTCCCCGAGCTCGTGTTGCCGTAACTCTTGCTGCTGCCGCCCTTGTTGGCAGCGGTCTTACTGTTGGCAGAGCCCTTGTTGGCAGAGGTCTTGTTGACAGAGCCCTTGCTGTTGGCCGCGCCACGCTCATTGCGGCCATCACTGGCATTGCCACGCGTGCGCGGCTTGAGGCCGCCGGCGAGCTTGCCGGCGCCTCCCGAACTCTTGGTGGTATTCCTGCGGGCACTTCTACCGTCACTTCTGCCTTCCTGATTGCCACGCCCTGGGGTGCGCTCATCAGAACGCTCGCGACGCCCTGTACCCTCTTGCTTGGTTCCTGCCTGCTGAACGCCTGAACGCTGGCCCGGATGGCGTTGACCAGCACCGCGCTGACCTGTGTCGCGCTTATCAGAGCTGCGCTGGCCGGATCCACTCTTGCCACCTACATGACGCCGAGTCCCGTTACGCCGCCCAGCGTCCGTATCCCGGGCGGCGCGCTGATGGCGCGCGGCCGTCGCGTGCTGGGAAGGAGGCGGTGCCGCCGCCAGGCGCGAGGCTTCCTCAGTGCCGCTGGAGCCCTCGATCATCTGCTGGATATCCGCCATCTCGCGCTGGGTGAGATAGCGCCATTCGCCGACTCCCAGCCCGTCCAGGCTGACATTCATGATGCGCACCCGCTTGAGCTTGAAGACCTCATAGCCCAGCGCCTCACACATGCGACGGATCTGACGGTTGAGGCCCTGGGTCAGGATGATGCGGAACACATAGGTCGAGATCTGCTCGATGCGACACGGCTGGGTGATGGTGTCCAGAATCGGCACGCCAGCGGCCATGCGCTTGAGGAAGTCGCCGTTGATCGGCTTGTCGACCCGCACCACGTATTCCTTCTCGTGGGCATTGCCAGCACGCAGGATCTTGTTGACGATATCGCCGTCACTGGTCAGGAAGATCAGGCCATCGGAGGGCTTGTCGAGGCGACCGATCGGGAAGATGCGCTTGGGATGACCGATGTAATCGATGATGTTGCCGTCGACATGGCGCTCGGTGGTACAGGTGATGCCCACCGGCTTGTTGAAGGCCAGATAGACCGCTTCCTGCTTGGCTTTCAATGGCTTGCCATTGACCAGCACCTCATCGCCCGGCGCGACCTTGGTGCCCATTTCGGGCACGACACCATTGATGGTCACGCGTCCTTCGGCGATGTAGCGATCCGCCTCGCGTCGCGAGCAGAAGCCCGTTTCGCTGATGAACTTGTTGAGGCGGGTAAGCGATGCGTCGCGATCAGTCATGGCAGGTCACGTGCGTGCGCCGGGCGATGAACGCGCAGCGGACGGAAGGGGGTAAGAAGGCAGGCGCACAGGATACCAAAAACGGCAGCCCTGAGGCTGCCGTTGGCACAATGAGGCTGGGCTCATCTGCTGCTGCGCCAGATAGGGCGCAGCCGTCCTGCATCGCAGATCACTCGACCGTAACACTCTTGGCCAGGTTGCGCGGCTGATCGACATCGGTGCCCTTGAGCACGGCGACGTGATAGGACAGCAGCTGCAGCGGCAGGGTGTAGAGAATCGGCGCCAGCACTTCGCTGACATGCGGCATGCGCAGCACACGCACGCCTTCGCTCTCTTCAAGGCTGATGTTCTCGTCAGCGAACACGTAAAGCTCGCCGCCACGCGCACGCACTTCCTGCAGATTCGACTTGAGCTTCTCGAGCAGCTCGTCGTTCGGCGCCACCGCCACTACCGGCATGTCGGCATCGACCAGTGCCAGCGGGCCGTGTTTCAGCTCACCCGCCGGATACGCCTCGGCGTGGATGTAGGAGATTTCCTTGAGCTTGAGCGCGCCTTCCAGTGCGATGGGGAACTGGGTGCCACGCCCGAGGAACAGCGCATTGTGCTTGTCGGCGAAGGCCTCGGAGAGACGTTCGATCTCACTGTCCATGGCCAGTGCCTTGGTGACCAGCGACGGCAGCTGACGCAGCTCACGTACCACCTCGGCTTCACCCGCCTCGTCACCGCCACCCACACGACGCAGCGACAGTGTCAGCAGCATCAGACCGATCAGCTGGGTGGTAAAGGCCTTGGTGGAGGCGACTCCGATTTCCGGGCCGGCCATGGTCATCAGGCTGAGGTCTGATTCCCGCACCAGCGAGCTGCCCGGGACGTTGCAGATCGCCAGGCTACCGAGGAAGCCACCCAGCGACTGGGCATAGCGCAGCGCGGACAGCGTATCGGCGGTCTCGCCGGACTGGGACAGTGTGACGAACAGGGTGCCATCGGCGACCACCACCGGACGGTAGCGGAACTCGGAGGCGACCTCGACCGCCGCCGGAATGCCGGCCAGACGCTCGATCCAGTAACGCGCGACCATGCCGGCGTGGTAGCTGGTCCCACAGGCGACGATCTGCACCTGCTTGACCTGGCGGAAGAGGTTCTCGGCCTCGCTGCCGAAGCTGCGCACCAGTACATGATCACCGTTCAGGCGACCTTCCAGCGTGGCGGCCAGCACGCGCGACTGCTCGTGGATTTCCTTGAGCATGAAGTGACGGTAATCGCCCTTGGAAGCGGCATCCTGCGCGTGCTCGAAGGTCTGCACCGGACGCTCGTTGGCCTCGGTGACCAGGCGCTCGCCCTGCTCGAAGATCTCGATCTGCTCGGCGGTCATGCGCACCAGATCGCCTTCCTTCAGGTAGATAAAGCGATCGGTGACCTGCAGCAGCGCCAGCTGATCAGAGGCCAGGAAGTGCTCGTCGATCCCGACACCGATCACCAGCGGGCTGCCCTGACGCGCGCCGATCAGCACGTCCGGCTGGGCGCGATGCACCACGCCCAGCGCGAAGGCGCCATCGAGCAGCGCCACCGCCTTCTGCACCGCGGTCAGAAGGTCCTGACTCAGGGTGTATTCACGCGCCAGCAGGTGCGCGACGACCTCGGTGTCCGTCTCGGAGGTGAAGACATAGCCCTGCCCTTCCAGCTCGCGCTTGAGGGTCTCGTAGTTCTCGATGATGCCGTTGTGGACCACGGCCAGGCTATCGCCGGACTGGTGCGGGTGGGCATTGGCCTCACTCGGCGCGCCATGGGTGGCCCAGCGGGTGTGTGCGATGCCGACACGCCCCTTGAGCGGCGCTTCCTCGAGACGCTCCTGCAGCGCTGCGACCTTGCCCAGTGCACGCACGCGGTTCAGGCGACCCTCTTCGGAGAGGACGGCCATGCCCGCGCTGTCGTAGCCACGGTATTCGAGGCGGTGCAGGCCCTCGAGCAGGATATTCTGGACGTTACGACTGGCGACGGCGCCGACGATGCCACACATGAGCGATCTCCTTATGCAGTTGCTGGCTCGATGAGCGGGGCGATCAACACCTCGACGCCATGAGCACGAATCTGGTCACGCGCGGCATCAGGCAACGCGTCATCGGTTATCAGGGTACTGACGCTGGACCAGGCCAGCTCCAGGTTGGGAATGCGGCGGCCCAGCTTGTGGGATTCCGCCATCACCACCACTTCACGCGACACCTCGGCCATCACGCGCGACAGGCCGATCAGCTCGTTGAAGGTGGTGGTGCCACGCTCGAGATCGAGACCATCCGCGCCGAGAAACACCTGATCAAAGTCATAGCTGCGCAGCACCTGCTCCGCCACCTGCCCCTGGAAGGAATCGGAGTGCGGGTCCCAGGTGCCGCCGGTCATCAGCAGCACTGGCTCGTTTTCCAGCTCGCGGATGGCATTGGCCACGCTCAGCGAGTTGGTCATCACGATCAGGTCATCCCGGCCCTTGAGCTCGGGAATCAACACCACCGTGGTGGTGCCGCTGTCGATGATGATGCGCTGGTGCGCGCGGATACGGCTCGCGGCGAGACGGGCGATGGCCTGCTTGGCGGCGCTGACCGGCTCGTCATGCACCAGCAGCTCACGCGGCATGGCCACGGCACCGCCATAGCGTCTGAGCAGCAGGCCACTCTTCTCGAGGAAGGCCAGGTCCTTGCGGATGGTGACCTCCGAGGTGGCAAGCTCCCGCGCCAGTGCCTCGACACTGACCTCACCGTCACGCGCCAGCTGATCAAGGATCTGGTGACGCCGTTGTGGTGTCAGTCGCTTTGACATCGGGGCCCCCTATAAAGTTTCGAATCGAAAGATAAGAGAGATGAATCGAAACATCAAGTGAAAGACGATAGAGGATGAGACGATTCACTCCTGGCAGGTCGTCCAGCGCAACCGGCCGAAACGAAAAACGGGGAGGCACCTGTCGGTGCCTCCCCGCCAGTGATGCTCATCTCCCCTCAGGGGCAAGCATCGCTACCACTACTGCCGATCACTGCAGCCGATCACTTCTTGGTCGGACGCGGCCATTCCGGCTTGTCGATACGCTTGCCACGCGCCACGCTCAGCGCACCCTCGGCGACATCGCGGCTCAAGGTAGAACCGGCACCCACGGTGGCACCGGCACCGATCTTGAGCGGTGCCACCAGCGCCGAGTTGGAGCCGATGAACGCATTGGCGCCGATTTCGGTGCGGAACTTGTTGGCACCATCGTAATTGCAGGTGATGGTGCCGGCGCCGACATTGACGGCCTCACCGAGGGTCGCATCGCCGACATAGCTCAGGTGATTGATCTTGGCATCGACACCGACCTGGGCATTCTTGGTCTCGACGAAGTTGCCGATGCGTGCGCCACGCGCAAGCTCAGTGCCCGGACGCAGACGCGCAAACGGGCCGACATTGTTGTCGCCTTCCAGCACGGCACCATCGATGACGCTGTGCGACGCGATATGGGCGCCGGCACCGATGATGGCGTTGCGGATCACGCAGTGGGCACCGATGACCACATCATCCGCCAGGGTGACGTCGCCTTCGAAGATACAGCCGACATCGATGCTGATGTCAGTGCCGATGGTCAGCTTGCCGCGCACGTCGATGCGTGACGGATCGGCCAGGCTGGCGCCTTCGGTCATCAGGCGGTTGGCCTCACGACGCTGGAAGGCACGCTCGAGATCGGCCAGCTGCAGGCGGTTGTTGACGCCCTGCACTTCCTCGACCGCCGCCGGCTGGGCGGTGGCGATGTTGATGCCTTCGCTGGCTGCCATGGCGATGATGTCGGTCAGGTAGTACTCACCCTGGGCATTGTCGGCGGACAGCGCCGGCAGCCAGCGCTTGAGCTGGGCACCGGTAGTGGCGAGGATACCGGTGTTGCCTTCCTGGATGGCCAGCTGCTCCGGCGTGGCATCCTTGTGCTCGACGATGGCGCTGACGCGGCCTTCGGCGTCACGCACGATACGGCCATAGCCTGTCGGGTCTTCCAGAATCACCGTCAGCAGGCCCAGGGTCTGCTCACTGACTTCGGCCAGCAGCGCCTCGAGGGTTTCACGGCGGATCAGCGGCACATCCCCATACAGGATCAGCACCTTGCCATCACCGATGGCGTCCAGTGACTGGGCCACGGCGTGGCCAGTGCCCTTCTGCTCTGCCTGCACCGCGAAGCTGGCGCCGGTATCGGCCAGCTGCTGCTGGACGCGCTCACCACCATGACCGATGACGACATTCAGATGCGCACCGTCCAGAACTGCCGCGGTGTCAGCCACATGACGCACCATCGCCCTGCCTGCCAACGGGTGCAGCACCTTCGGCAATTTGGAACGCATGCGGGTGCCCTGACCTGCGGCAAGAATGACGACGTCGGTACGCTCTGCGCTGCTCATCGGTGAACTCCTGTAGAAAGCGGGCCTTCATACCTGAAGCCCTGAAAATAGTGGCGCCATGATAGCAGCTGATCCGTGACCTGCCAGTGACGAGGTTTACCCACGGGACTGTCGCCGAGAACAGACCCGAGAAAGTAGCAGTGCTCACGCAAGAGCTCTCAGCCAACCGGCTCAGCGCTCAAGGTACTGGCGAATGAGCACGCTCAACCTTGAATCGCGCCAGGCTACCCCAGCGGCAAGACTGTCCATTCCCGGGTGATGAGCACAAAAAAAGGCGACCCGAAGGTCGCCTCTTTCCTGTCACTGGCCGTCATGGCCCAGTGCATCTCAGCGCGTGTGACGACGCATCTGCTGCACGGTGCGCAGCTTGGCCATCGCCTCGGCCAGTTCGGCCGTGGCGCGTGAGTATTCCAGTTCGGAAGCCTGGTCGTTCATGGCCTTCAAGGCCACTTCCTTGGCTTCCTGGGCTGCCGCCTCATCCAGATCGTCGGCACGTACTGCGGTGTCGGCGAGGACTGAAACGAGGTTCGGCTGCACTTCGAGGAATCCGCCACTGACGTAGTAGATTTCCTCGGCCCCACCCTGACGCTGAACGCGAATCGGGCCGGGTTGCAGCTCGGTCAGCAGCGGAGCGTGACCCGGCATGATGCCGAGGTCACCTTCGCTGCCGGCAGCCACGAGACGCTCGACCAGGCCGGAAAAGATGCCTTTCTCAGCGCTGACGATGTCGCAGTGGACGCTCATAGCCATACCTGTTTCCTCATGCCTGAACAGGGAAATTACATGCCCTTGGCTTTCTCGACAGCTTCGTCGATGGTGCCGACCATGTAGAACGCCTGCTCCGGCAGTGCGTCATATTCGCCGTCCAGGATACCCTGGAAGCCGCGGATGGTGTCCTTGAGGGACACGTACTTGCCCGGCGCGCCGGTGAAGATTTCCGCAACGAAGAACGGCTGTGACAGGAAGCGCTGGATCTTGCGCGCACGTGCCACGGTCTGCTTGTCTTCGTCGGACAGCTCGTCCATCCCGAGGATGGCGATGATGTCTTTCAGCTCCTTGTAGCGCTGCAACACACCCTGAACGTTACGGGCAGTGTTGTAGTGCTCTTCGCCAACGACCAGCGGGTCGAGCTGACGAGAGGTGGAGTCGAGCGGGTCGACAGCCGGATAGATACCCAGCTCGGCAATCTGACGGGACAGTACGACAGTCGCGTCAAGGTGCGAGAAGGTGGTCGCCGGCGACGGATCGGTCAAGTCATCCGCGGGGACGTAGACGGCCTGCACGGAAGTGATCGAGCCAGTCTTGGTAGAAGTGATGCGCTCCTGCAGGACGCCCATCTCTTCCGCCAGAGTCGGCTGATAACCCACCGCGGACGGCATACGACCCAGCAGTGCGGACACTTCGGTCCCCGCCAGGGTGTAACGATAGATGTTGTCGACGAACAGCAGAACGTCACGACCTTCGTCACGGAACTTCTCGGCGATGGTCAGGCCGGTCAGTGCCACACGCAGACGGTTACCCGGCGGCTCGTTCATCTGGCCATAGACCAGGGCAACCTTGTCGAGAACGTTGGATTCCTTCATTTCATGGAAGAAATCGTTACCTTCACGAGTACGCTCACCCACGCCCGCGAACACGGAATAACCGCTGTGCTCTGTGGCGATGTTGCGGATCAGCTCCATCATGTTGACGGTCTTGCCGACACCGGCGCCGCCGAACAGACCGACCTTGCCGCCCTTGGCGAACGGGCAGACCAGGTCGATGACCTTGATGCCGGTTTCCAGAAGCTCGCTGGACGCTGCCTGTTCCGCGAAGCTCGGGGCTGCACGGTGAATCGGCATGTGCTCTTCAGCACCCACGTCGCCAGCTTCGTCGATCGGCTGACCCAGCACGTTCATGATGCGACCCAGCGTCGCCGTGCCGACCGGCACGGAGATCGGAGCACCGGTGCTCTCAACTGCGAGACTGCGCTTGAGGCCTTCGGTCGAACCCATTGCGATAGTACGGACCACGCCGTCGCCCAGCTGCTGCTGGACTTCGAGTACGGTCTCGCTATCGGCGACGTTCAGGGCGTCGTAGACCTTGGGCACTGCGTCCCGCGGAAACTCGACGTCAATCACCGCGCCGATGATTTGTACGATACGTCCGCTCATTCCTGGTTCCTCTTAAACCTGCGATTGAAACCTGCTTGCCTGTTGCCACGCTGTCATCAGACGGCGGCGGCACCGGATACGATCTCGGAGATTTCCTGAGTGATCGCTGCCTGGCGGGCCTTGTTGTAGACCAGCTGAAGGTCGTCGATCAGGTCGCCGGCGTTATCGGTCGCACTCTTCATTGCGATCATTCGCGCTGCCTGTTCGCAGGCGATGTTCTCGACCACGGCCTGGTAGACCTGGGCCTCGACATAGCGCTTGAGCAGCTTGTCGAGCAACGAGACGGCATCCGGCTCATACAGGTAGTCCCATGTAGTGGGACCGGTTTCTTCGTCATTCAGATCAGCTTCGAGAGGAAGCAGCTGACGCACGACCGGCTTCTGCGTCATGGTGTTGACGAACTCGTTGAACACCACGTACAGACGGTCGAGGCTGCCCTCGTCGAATGCGTCCAGCATGGCCTTGACGCTACCGATCAGATCCTGGGTACCCGGGGAATCCCCGAGACCGGACTTGGCGGCAAGCAGGTTGCCACCGTAGTTGCGGAAGAAGGTACCGGCCTTGGAGCCGAGGGCACAGAAGTCCACCTCGACACCCTGGTCTCGCCAGCTCTTCGCATGCTTGGTGACAGCCTTGAACAGATTGGCGTTCAGGCCACCACACAGGCCGCGATCACTGGAGACCACGATATAACCGACACGCTTCACATCGCGTTCCATCAGATAGGGATGGCGATATTCCGGGTTGGCCCGGGCGATGTGTCCTACAACCTTGCGGATCTGATGAGCATAAGGCTGGCTGGCCGCCATGCGATCCTGCGCTTTACGCATCTTGGACGCAGCCACCATTTCCATGGCGCTGGTGATCTTTTGCGTATTTTTGATGCTCCCGATCTGGGAGCGAATCTCTTTTGCAGCTGCCATAGCGATCTGCCTTATTCATGCCACCCGAAGGGAAACGACAGGGCCCGGCCTGGCCGGGCCATGCCACTTACCAGCTTTGAGTCGCCTTGAACTTCTCGACGCCAGCCTTGAGACCATTCTTGATCTCGTCATCGTAGCCGCCGGACTGATTGATCTTGTCCAGAAGATCCGCGTGCTCGGAGCGCATGAAGTCCAGCAGCGCCTTCTCGAAGCCCAGCACCTTGGCGACGTCGACGTCATCCAGGTAGCCTTCGTTGGCCGCGAACAGCGAGATCGCCATGTCGGCCACGGACATCGGAGAGTACTGCTTCTGCTTCATCAGCTCGGTGACACGCTGACCATGCTCGAGCTGCTTGCGGGTCGCTTCGTCCAGATCAGAGGCAAACTGGGAGAAAGCTGCCAGCTCACGGTACTGAGCCAGTGCCAGACGCACACCACCACCCAACTTCTTGATGATCTTGGTCTGAGCAGCACCACCGACACGGGAAACAGACAGACCCGCGTTGATGGACGGACGGATGCCGGAGTTGAACAGGCTGGTCTCGAGGAAGATCTGACCGTCGGTGATGGAGATCACGTTGGTCGGGACGAACGCAGACACGTCGCCACCCTGGGTCTCGATGATCGGCAGCGCAGTCAGGGAGCCGGTCTTGCCTTTCACTTCACCGTTGGTGAACTGCTCGACATATTCGGCGTTGACGCGTGCGGAACGCTCAAGCAGACGGGAGTGGAGATAGAAGACGTCACCCGGGTAGGCTTCACGGCCCGGCGGACGCTTGAGCAGCAGGGAGATCTGACGATACGCCCATGCCTGCTTGGTCAGATCGTCATAGACGATCATCGCGTCTTCACCGCGGTCACGGAAGTATTCACCCATGGTGCAACCGGCGTACGGTGCCAGGAACAGCATGGCAGCCGGGTCGGAAGCGCCAGCCGCGACGATGATGGTGTGTTCCATCGCGCCGTGCTCTTCGAGCTTGCGCACGACGTTGGCAATGGTGGACTGCTTCTGGCCGACGGCGACGTAGACGCAGGTAATGCCCTTGCCCTTCTGATTGATGATGGCATCAATCGCGATGGCGGACTTACCAATCTGACGGTCACCGATGATCAGCTCGCGCTGACCACGGCCGATCGGCACCATGGCATCGATGGACTTCAGACCTGTCTGCACCGGCTGGTCGACCGGCTCACGGGCGATGACGCCCGGAGCGACCTTCTCAACCGCGTCAGTCAGCTTGGCGTCGATCGGGCCTTTGCCGTCAATCGGGTTACCCAGCGCGTCGACCACACGGCCGACCATTTCCGGGCCTACCGGCACTTCGAGGATACGACCGGTGCACTGCGCGGTCATGCCCTCTTCGAGCTGGAGGTAGTCACCCAGAACGACAGCACCGACGCTGTCGCGCTCAAGGTTGAGCGCCATACCAAAGACGCCACCCGGGAATTCAATCATCTCACCGAACATGACGTCTGCGAGGCCGTGGATCTGCACGATGCCGTCGGAGACGCTGACGATGGTGCCCTGATTACGGGCTTCGGATGCGACGTCAAGCTTTTCGATACGCTGCTTGATGATGTCGCTGATCTCGGAAGGATTCAGTTGCTGCATGCCATGTCCCTCGGACTCAGGAGTTCAGTGCTTCGGAAAGCCGGGCCAGCTTGCCGCGCACGGAGCCGTCAATGACGGTATCTCCGGCACGGATGATGACGCCGCCGAGCAGCGTACTATCCACCTGAGTGGTAATGGAGATGTCGCGGTTCAGACGCTTGCGCAGGGCAGTGGCGAGCTTTTCTTCCTGCTCACTCTCCAGTGCAAAGGCAGACACCAGGGTCACCTCGACACGCTGTTCCTGCTCGGCCTTCTGGGCCTCGAACAATTCGGCCACGGAGGGCAGGGCCGCAAGGCGGTCCTGCTCACCAAGAGTCCGGATGAAGTTGCGGGCGCTGTCATCCAGCGCCTCACCGCACACGTCCAGGAAGGTGCCGACCTTGTGCTCGGTGGAGAGCTTGGGGTTGTCGAGCACCGCCTTGACGTTTGCGTCGACAGCGACGAGCGCCGCTGTCGACAACATGCCGGACCAGGCCTCTAGCGCCTGCTGGCCGCGTGCAAACTCGAACGCCGCCTTGGCGTACGGGCGAGCCGCGGTGGAGGTAGACGTTTCAGCCATGGAATCAGTCTCCTCAGAGCTCGGCAGCGAGCTTGTCAATCAGCTCGCGGTGCTTGGCTTCGTCGATGGAGGATTCCAGGATGCGCTCGGCGCCGACCACTGCAAGAGCAGCGACCTGACCACGGAGCTCGTCCTTGGCCTGGTTGATCTCCTGGGAGATTTCGGCACGGGCCTGCGCAACGAGACGCTCGCCTTCCGCACGTGCAGTTTCACGTGCTTCCTCGATCATCTGGTTGGAGCGCTTATGGGTCTGCTCAATGATGCGTGCTGCTTCATCCTTGCTTTCCCGCAGAGTCTCGGTGGCTTTTTCCTGCGCCAGTTCGAGGTCACGGGTAGCACGGCTGGCAGCATCCAGACCATCTGCAATCTTCTTCTGACGTTCTGCCAGAGCCTGTGTGACCGGCGGCCAGACATACTTCATGCAGAAATAAACGAAGACCGCAAAGGCGATGGCCTGACCAATCAGGGTTAAGTTCAGATTCACGCCAGCACCTCTCGCTTCACGATTGTTGGGTCAAAAACACGGTAGGCCGGAGGCCAGCCGATGTTTAACCGACAAACGGGTTGGCGAAGGTGAAGAACAGCGCGATACCAACACCGATCATGGTCACGGCATCCAGCAGACCAGCGACGATGAACATCTTGACCTGCAGCTGCGGGATCATTTCCGGCTGACGCGCTGCGCCTTCCAGGAACTTACCACCCAGGATACCGAAACCGATGGCGGTGCCCAGGGCGCCCAGGCCGATCAGCAGGGAGACGGCGATAGCGGTCATGCCAAGAACTTGTGCTTCCATTGTGGAACTCCAGTTTTAGTCAAGTTTACGTCAAGGGTTGAGGGTGTGAGCAGAGCTCGGAAATCTTGCCCCACACCACGGATGGCGTGGGGCGAATTGCATCAGTGGTCTTCGCTGGCCATGCTCAGGTAGACGATGGTCAGCATCATGAAGATGAATGCCTGCAGGGTGATGACCAGGATATGGAAGACCGCCCACGGGAAGTGCAGGGGCAGCTGCCAGATACCGACCAGCGAGATCAGGATGAAGATCAGCTCGCCTGCATACATGTTACCGAACAGACGCAGCGCCAGAGAGATCGGCTTGGCGACCAGCGTCACGAACTCAAGCAGGAAGTTGACCGGAATCAGCGCGATCTGTGCCAGCTTGTTCGGGGTGTTGAACGGGTGCAGCGTCAGTTCGGCCAGGAAGCCCTTGAGGCCCTTGACGCGAATGGAATAGAAGATGATCAGCGCGAACACGGACAGTGACATGCCCAGCGTGGCATTGATATCAGTGGACGGCACCACCTTGAAGAACACGTGAGCCGGATCGGCGCCGAACATCTCACCGACCTTGGCAGCAACGCCAGGCAGCCAGTCGACGGGGATCAAGTCCATCAGGTTCATCAGGAAGATCCAGCAGAAGATCGTCAGTGACAGCGGTGCGATCAGGCGTGAACGGCCGTGGAAGGTCTCACGCACGGACTGATCGACGAACTCGACCATCAATTCGACGAAGTTCTGCAGACCGCCGGGAACGCCAGTGGTGGCGGACTTGGCGACCTTGCGGAACAGGCACAGGAAGATCAGGCCCAGACCGATGGACCAGCCCATGGTGTCCAGGTGGATGGCCCAGAATCCCATGTCGGCCGCTTCCTGAGCGCTGTGCGCCAGTGACCATCCGTGTTCCGGGTGGTTGCCGTACGTCAGATTCTGCAGGTGGTGCTGAATATATTCGGAGGGACTCGGGTTGGTGCCTGCCATGACTCTGCCTCAGGTTCGTGTGTACGGTGTTCGCTTCACCAGCCAGGGGCCCAGCCAGTGAACCGCCATTGCCGCCACGTAAGCGCAAAAAAATAAAGCGGGGTTTGAGGGCGGCACTGCAATGAAGAAGAATGCAAACAATACGGCCGTCAAACCGAACTTACCGGCCTCGGCCTGATAGAAGGCCTTGACCATTGCCTGGGCGTAGCGTGCACCGGTCACACGCAGTGAACGCCAGGCGAAAAACAGATTGGGCAGCAGGCAGACCAGCCCACCACACAGCGCGGAAAGCGCCGCACCACTGCCTTTCATCACTCCCGCCAGCAAGACGGCAATCACGATGACCAGCGCCTGGCCCCAGAGCAATCGAGCCACCTGAGGGCGTTGTAGAGCAGCGGGTGTCGTCTTGTGCATCTTGGACCTGTGTCTCGCAATGATGGCCTTCGCCATTTCTGGCGCTGCGCTGGACACAGCCCGGGAGCAAACTCGCCGGATTATAGGGGAGCGCTTCACCGCCATCAACCAAACGACAAGCTAAATTCCTTGATCTTTCGCAAGCTTACGACCAAAGCCTCACTATCTTGCGGGAAAGCGATGACAGTTTGCTTACGTTGACAGTCGCTTGCGGTGCGAGCGACACAGGGTTGCATGAATCACAACCTGACGTCAGCAACATCCTTCAATATCTTGAACGTCAGATGCATTTCGCGCCCCTGCGACAATGAGTCACAGGGGCGCGAAAGAAGATCGTGATCCGTCATGCAGAAAATTGCCGCCAGGGAAGGTGTGACGCACGGTCAGCCCTCCCCTGCTCACCCATTAGTGGATATGGCCGAGAATGCCGTCCAGCTCATCCAGACTGGTGTAGGAGATGGTGACCTTGCCCTTGCCGCTCTTGCCATGACGGATGTTGACGGCGGCGCCCAGCTGCTCCGAGAGGCGCGTTTCCAGACGCTGGATGTCGGCGTCCGGTCGTGCCGGCGCCGGCTTGGGCTGTTCACCCTTCTGCACGCTTTTCACCAGCGCTTCGGTCTGGCGCACGGTCAGCTCGCGTTCTACCACTTCATGGGCCAGCTTGCGCTGGCGTGCCGGAGTCAGGCCGATCAGGGCACGCGCGTGCCCCATGTCGAGCTCACCGCGCTCCAGCAGGGTCTGCACTTCCTGTTCCAGCGTCAGCAGCCGCAGCAGGTTGGTGACCTGTGCGCGTGAACGCCCGACGGCGTCGCCCACCTGCTGCTGGGTCAGCTCGAATTCCTCGAGGAGACGCTTGAGCGCCAGGGCTTCCTCGACCGGATTGAGGTTCTCGCGCTGGATGTTCTCGATCAATGCCAGCGCAAGCGCGATTTCATCGCTGATACCTTCGCGGACGACGGCAGGAATGGTATCCAGCTCCGCCAGCTGCGAAGCACGCCAGCGGCGCTCGCCGGCGATGATCTCGTAGCGCCCCTCCCCCACCGGTCGCACCACGATGGGCTGCATCACGCCTTGAGCCCGGATGGAATCCGCCAGCTCCTCGAGCGCTTCCGGCTGAATGTCACGCCGTGGCTGATACTTGCCACGCTGCAGCTGCCCGAGCGGCAGGCGCTCGAGGCGCTCGCTGGGCAATTCCGCCGTGGCAGCGGCCGGATTCGCGGCCAGAGCGGCATCCGGTGACGCATCGATGGCGTTGCCATCAACAGCTTCTATATCGGCTTCGACATGGCGGCGGCGGTTTCCGGCGCCAATCAGGGCATCCAGGCCCCTTCCCAGGGCACGCTTACGCGTCATGGACCTTCCTCGGTGAAGTTACAGCGAGAGACGACGAATCAATTCCTTGGCGAGCACTCGATAGGCCTGGCTGCCACGCGACAGACGCGCATACTTGGTCACCGGCAGGCCGTGGCTCGGCGCTTCCGCCACCCGCACGTTGCGCGGAATGGTCGCCTTGATCAGAGTATCGCCAAAGTAATCGGAAAGTTGCTTGCTGACATCGCGGGTCAGACTGTTGCGAGCGTCGTACATGGTACGCACGATCCCGAACACGTCGAGGGCCGGATTCACGTTGCCTTGAATCTGCTCGACGGTATCGAGCAGTGCTGACAGACCTTCCAGTGCATAGAACTCGCACTGCAGCGGGATCAGCACGCCATGGGCCGCGGTCAGGGCATTGACGGTCAACATGTTGAGCGAGGGCGGGCAGTCGATCAGTACCACGTCATATTCCGCGGCGATCGGCGCCAGAGCTTCCGTGAGGCGGCGCTCACGCCCCTCGACATCGAGAAGATCGACCTCGGCGGCAGTAAGGTCGCCATTGCCGGGCAACAGGGCGTAGCCGGCATCGGGACAATCGAGAATCACGTCACTGGCACGCAGCTCGCCCAGCAGCACATCCAGCACGCTGCCTTCGAGGTCGTGCTTGTCGATGCCGCTGCCCATGGTGGCATGGCCCTGCGGGTCGAGATCGATCAGCAGAACGCGGCGATCGAGTGCCGCCAGCGACGCCGCCAGATTGACGGCAGTGGTGGTCTTGCCGACGCCACCCTTCTGGTTGGTCAGCGCGATGATCTTGGTCACGAGCGACTTCCTTGGTTCCTTGAGAAGCGGGGCCATTGGCACCAGCCACATGCTCACGAGGACAGATCAATGATCTGCCCTCGTGAAAACATCAGGCTGCCTGCCTTTTGCGCCCGGCACAATCCCTGCGCACACCTTGAGGCGCTTTATCAGTCGCGCTTGAGGCGCAGAAGGTGACGCTCCCCTTCCTCGCCCGGCACTTCCAGCACCAATGTCTCGACCAGCGAGACACCCATCGGCAGGCGGGCAATCTCATCACTGGGGATGCGCCCTTTCATGGCCAGCCATTCGCCGCCCTCGGCGAGCACGGCCGCCGACAGATTGACGAAGGCATCGGTATCGGCGAAGGCACGCGAGATGATCTGCTCGAACGGCGCGCCATCATAAGCTTCGATACGGACCTGGGTCGGGCTCAGATTCTTGAGGCCCAGTTCGTGGCCGGCCTGAATCTGGAAGCGCACCTTCTTGCCATTCGAATCCAGCGGCACGACGGCGATGTCGGGACGCATGATCGCGATCACGATGCTGGGCAGGCCCGGGCCGGCTCCCACATCCAGTAGGCGAGGTCCATGGATATAGGGCAGCACACTGAGGCTGTCGAGCAGATGGCGAGTCACCATCGCCTCCGGCTCACGTATCGCGGTGAGGTTATAGGCGCGATTCCACTTGTGCAACAGCACCAGCAACGTCATCAGCTGAGCATGTTGTTCCTCGCTCAACTCTACTCCCATGGCGCTGGCACCGCGGCTGAGCAGCTGAGCGCAACGTTCACGCTGTGTCTCGTTGAGCGTCTGGCTCATTGCGCGACTCCCGTGTCAGTCGTTGCGGCATCTGCGGGTGTCTCCGCCTTGATCAGCTGACGCTTCTTCAAGTGAATCAACAGGATGGAGACGGCTGCCGGCGTGACACCGGAAATGCGACCGGCCTGGGCCAGCGTCGCCGGGCGCGCTTCGTTGAGCTTCTGCTTGATCTCGTTGGAGAGACCATCGACGGAATCATAGTCGAGGCTGGTCGGCAGTTCGGTGTGCTCGTGACGGCGCAGGCGGTCGATCTCCTCCTGCTGACGCTGGATATAGCCTGCGTACTTGGCAGTGATCTGCACCTGTTCGGCGATGCGCCAGTCGTCGACCCCTTCCCCTTTCAGGCCTGCCACATCCGGATACTCGAGCTCCGGACGCTTGAGCAGCTCCATCAGGCTGGCTTCGCGCTTGAGCGGCGAGCTGAGCTTGTCGCTCAACGGGGCCAGCTCCGGGCTCTTCGGCGTCAGCCAGGTGCTCTCGAGACGCGCGGTCTCGCGGGCGATGGCTTCACGCTTGCGATCGAAGGCTTCCCAGCGGGCGTCATCGATCAGGCCCAGCTCGCGCCCCTTGGCGGTCAGACGCAGATCAGCATTGTCCTCACGCAGCAACAGGCGATATTCGGCACGCGAGGTGAACATGCGGTACGGCTCGCGCGTGCCGAGGGTGATCAGGTCATCGACCATCACACCGGTGTAGGCCTCGTCACGCAGCGGATACCAGGACTCGTCGTCAGTGGCGCGCAAGGCGGCATTGACGCCCGCCAGCAGCCCCTGGGCACCGGCTTCTTCATAGCCGGTGGTGCCATTGATCTGACCGGCGAAGTAGAGGTTCTTGATGAAACGCGTCTCCAGGGAGTGATGCAGGTCCTGGGGATTGAAGAAATCGTACTCGATGGCGTAGCCGGGACGCGTGATATGCGCGTTCTCCATGCCACGGATCGAGCGCACCACCTCGAGCTGCGTATCGAAGGGCAGCGAGGTGGAGATGCCGTTGGGATACAGCTCATGGGTATTCAGGCCTTCCGGCTCGATGAAGACCTGGTGGCTGTTCTTGTCGGCGAAGCGATGCACCTTGTCCTCGATGGACGGGCAGTAACGCGGCCCGATGCCATCGATGACGCCGGAGTACATCGGCGAGCGATCGAGATTGGCGAAGATGATCTCGTGAGTGCGCTCGTTGGTGTGCGTGATGTAGCAGTTGACCTGCTCCGGCTGCATCTCACGGCTGCCCATGTAAGACATCACCGGACGCGGCGTATCACCCGGCTGGGCTTCCATCTTGCTGAAGTCGACGCTCTTGGCATCGATGCGCGGCGGGGTGCCTGTCTTGAGGCGATCGACCCGGAACGGCAGTTCACGCAGACGCGAGGCCAGGCCATTGGCGGGCGGATCACCGGCACGGCCACCGGCATGGTTGTCCAGGCCGATGTGAATCACGCCGCCGAGGAAGGTCCCGGTCGCCAGCACCACCGTGGTGGCGTGGAAGCGGATCCCGGTCTGGGTGACGACGCCCCGCACGGTCTCGCCGTCGACGATCAGGTCTTCCGCACCCTGCTGGAACAGCGTCAGGTTCGGCTGGTTTTCCAGCACGTTGCGGATCGCGGCCTTGTACAGCGCCCGGTCAGCCTGGGCGCGAGTGGCACGCACTGCCGGCCCCTTGCGGGCATTCAGAGTACGGAACTGGATACCCGCCATGTCGGTGGCCAGGCCCATGGCACCGCCCAGCGCATCGATTTCCTTGACCAGATGGCTCTTGCCGATCCCGCCAATGGCGGGATTGCAGGACATCTGGCCCAGCGTCTCGATGTTATGGGTCAGCAGCAGGGTCTGACGGCCCATGCGGGCAGCAGCCAGTGCGGCTTCCGTACCGGCATGACCGCCGCCGATGACGATCACGTCAAAGCGGTTCGGGTAATCCACGTTGGCACCTCGGGGTATCACGAAACTTGGATGAAGCGCTGTTCGCTGGTTGGCGAAGCAGGCAAATCGGCCAGGCAGGGCGATGAATCGATGCCTGGATGAATCAAGGACTGCCAGACGGCATGGCGAATGATGTCCGTCGCCGAAGGCATGTGCTCGACCGGTGAGGGAGCTTGCAAGCCAGCAGGATGACGTCCGGGCCGCACAGTATAAACCGCCTGTGGGTAAGCGTCAGGAGTTTTCCACAGCGCCGTGCCCTGGCAGGCCGTGAATGAATGCCCGGGTTGTTTCTACTCAGGCATCAATCCACGCCGTGACGATTCACGAGTCTTGCGGATACGACACGTTGATTTTCCGGCGAGGGATGTCCTGACCAGACAGCCGTTCGTTATCCCGAACACTTCGGGTTCGGTGGGTTCACGTCAGGTCGATCGTGAGGTCTCGGTCCGTCCTTCGGGTTTCCGGATAACAAGATTATATAAAGAAAAGAAAAAGGGGTTTTGTTGATGTTGTAACTACTGTTGTGGACAAAATCAGTGGGAAATCGACTTTATCCGTTACAAATCAAAAGCTTACGATGTTGATATAGTTGGGGAGAAAATGCGGAGTACTTGAGGACGTCACTGGTCGCTTCCTGTGGATGAAATGCGCCCTTGTCCACATCCCCGATTATCCCCTGATTCATACCGAACTGGTACCCGACTTTTCTGCCCTGCTGTGCACAAGTGGCGTTGTTACCCACAACCCTAGTGCTGCATGGCCTGACGGCAAGAAGGCCGCGGATAATGCCGGAAAATGTCCACAGAGGCAAATGTCGATTTCCTGCGCTGGCCAAAGCTGTAGACAGTCATGGGATAAGTGGTGCGTGAATGCCTACAGGCCCCGTCAGTGGTGCCAATGACGCGATGCGTCCCAGCCTGTGGATACTTTTTCGCTTGTTTTGCCCGTATCGGCCGCTGAGATTGCCTGAACGCTGTCCCGGCGGCTCACGGTGCACGTTATCCTCGTGTGGTTTTCCGGCTAGGCCCCTGATTTATCCCTGCTTTTCACACGCTAAAGCGACGCTTGAGTGAGGGCTGCCAGGCGGGGAAAGCGTCATTTCTTCGAGCGTCGAGGCGTGTTTGCGTGACCTGGCAAGGGGGTGGCCGGGGCCAAAAAAATTCGTTTTTTTCTTCTCGAAATGCCGACAGAAGGCGTGGAGGGAGAAGATTTTTCATCGTTTGGCGATCCGCAGGGCTCGCAAGCCTCTCTGAGGACAAAAAAATGCCCCGACCTGACGGTCGGGGCATGCCCGCTGCCATGCGTGCAGCGGGTGGGACATCACGTGCTCAAGGCGTGTCCGGACAGTGGTTCAGCGAGCCTTGTGGAAGACGCTCAGTGGGATAGTACGCGGGCCAGGAAGCTCTGGGTGCGTGGATGTTGCGGCGTATCGAAGACCTGCTCTGGCGTGCCTTCCTCGACGATGCTGCCCTGATGGATGAACACCACCCGGTCTGCCACTTCACGGGCAAAACTCATTTCATGGGTGACGATCATCATCGTCATGCCTTCGCGGGCCAGCTTGCGCATGACATCGAGCACCTCGCCAATCATTTCCGGGTCCAGTGCCGAGGTGGGCTCATCGAACAGCATCAGGCGCGGTTCCATCGCCAGTGAGCGGGCAATGGCCACGCGTTGCTGCTGGCCACCGGAGAGTTGCCCCGGGTACTTGTCGGCCTGCTCGAGGATATTGACCCGCTCGAGCAGCGTATCGGCTTGCTGCTCGGCCGCCGGACGCGAGGTGCCGCGGACCTTGATGGGGGCCAGGCTGACGTTGTCACGCACGCTCATGTGCGGAAAGAGATTGAACTGCTGGAAGACCATGCCGACTTCGGTGCGTATCGCCTTGAGCGCCCTGTGGCTCTTGCCGTGGGCGATCAGCGAGTGCCCATCCACCTCGATGTTGCCGTCCTGAAACTCCTCCAGGCCGTTCACGCAGCGAATCAGTGTCGACTTGCCGGAGCCACTGGCCCCGATGATCACCACCACCTCTCCCTGGGCGATCTCGAGCTCGATGTCCTTGAGGACATGCAGGCTGCCGAAATGCTTGTTGAGCTTGTGCATCTTCACGATGGCAGTCATGGGGCGCTCCGAACCGGCGCTGCATGCCGGAAGGTCGTCAGAGAAATGAGATCAGGCAGAAGGAGAGATGGCGCGGCGATATCCGTCACGTTTGGGGGGCAGAGAGACATCATTGGCCCACCAACCCGCGGCGCTCGAGCAACCGCAAGCCAAATGACAGGCTGAGGGTGATCACCAGATACAGCAGCGCGACCATGAAGTAGGTTTCCAGCGCATTGAAGGTAGTGGCGATATGAATCTGCCCCTGACGCACCAGCTCACCGACACCGATCACCGAGAACAGCGAGGTGTCCTTGATCGAGACGATGCCCTGGTTGCCCAGCGCGGGAATCATGCGGCGCAGCGCCTGGGGCCAGATGACATAGCGGAAGGTCTGCGGGATGGAAAGGCCGAGTGACAGGCCGGCTTCCCGCTGGCCACGGGCGATGGATTGCACGCCACCGCGCACGATTTCCGAGATATAGGCCGCCGAGTTCAAGGCGATCGCGGCGATGCCGGCGGTCAGGGCATCGATGGGGCCACCGATGATCTGCGGCAGGCCATAGAAGATGAAGAGCACCTGGACGAGCACCGGGGTGCCACGGAAGATCTCGATATAGGCGGTGGCGACCCAGCGCAGGATCCGGCTGGGAGACAGGCTCAGCAGTCCGAACAGGATGCCGAGCACGAAGCCGATGGCGAGGCCACCGAAGGAAATGGCGAGGGTCCAGGGAATGCCCTCGAGCAGGTAGGGCACCGAATTGAGTGCGGCCTGCCAATCAAACTGGAACTGAACGTCCACGGGGGGCTCCTTGGCACGAACCTCTCATGCACCGCTGGGCGCGCCGGAGGTTCGAGACGACCGACATTCCGGCAGGCTGTCGCTGCCGAAATGTCGTGATGATGATCTGTACTACGCTCTGCACTATGTTCTGCGCTACGCGACGTGAGGCGTCTTAGGCGAGTTGGAAGCGGCTTACTGGCTGTCGCCGGGCATGGCGCCGAACCACTTCTGGTAGATCTCGGCATAGCTGCCATCGGACTTCATCTCGGCCAGCGCCTTGTTGGCGGCCTCGGTCCACTCGCTGCCTTCGGTGAAGGCGATGCCGTATTGCTGGCCTTCATAGAGCGGCCCCACCGTCTTGACGCGTCCATTGCCCTTGGTCTTGGCGAAGTAGCCGACGTTGGGGGCATCGTAGAAGACGGCATCGACGCTGCCGGACATCAGGGCCATGTACATGTCGGCGCTGCCCGGATAAGGCGTGATGGTGGAGTCACCGAGGTTGGCGGTGAGATAGTCGTAACTGGTGGATCCGATCTTGGTACCGACCTTCTTGCCTTCCAGGCCCTCGATGTCCTCGATGTCGCCGTTGTTGGCCGAGGTCAGAATCTGCAGGCCGGAGTCATAGTAGGGATCGGTGAAGTCGACGACCTTCTCGCGTGCTTCGGTGATGGTGATGCCGGCGATGGCGACATCGACGCTACCGGTCTGCACGGCCGGGATGATGCCATTGAAGTCCATGGTCTTGAGGTCGATATCGAAGCCGGCGCGCTCGCCGATGGCATTGAGGATGTCGATATCGAAGCCGACCATCTCGCCGCTTTCCTGATCGAGCATCTCGAAGGGCACGAAGCTCGGGTCGGTCGCCGCCTTGAGGGTGACGGCATGGGCAGCGCTGGCCATGAAGGTGGCGGCCGCAAGGCCAGAGAGGGAGGCCAGCAGGTGAGAACTGCGCATTTTACATTCCTCTTTATATTTAGATTTTAGGATGTATAGCGTTTTTAGATTGACGAGCGCACCGGACCCCGTCAAGTCTCCCGCCTCTGCCATACCGCGAAGGGAAGCTGGCAAGCCACTGAGATGACGAAAAAAAATCGCCCCTACCGGGAACCGGTAGGGGGCGATCAGGCCTCAGCAAGGCGTCAATGTCGTGCGCGGGGCTGTCAGACCCTCACGATTAGATCCTCAATGATCAGACCATGAAAGAAGATCCGCAGCCACAGGTGCTGGTGGCATTGGGGTTCTGGATCATGAAGCGGGCGCCTGCCAGACCTTCCTCATAGTCGATCGTCGAGCCGACCAGATACTGATAGGACAGCGGGTCGATCACGATGGCGGCTTCGCCCAGCTCGACCACGGTGTCGTCATCGGCCAGATCGGTGGCGATATCGAAACCGTACTGGAAGCCGGAACAGCCGCCGCCAGTGACGTAGACCCTGAGACGCAGCTCCGGGTTGGCTTCTTCCGCGCGCAGCGCTGCAATCCGGGCACTGGCGCGCTCGGACAGGTACAACGGCGTGGGGATGAAGCTTTGTGCTTCGCTCATGCGGGCCTCCTGGAAGGAGTCGGAGGCCGGACGCTGAAGATAGCGCCCGGCACGGTATAGAGAACAGAATGACGCCTATTATCCCTATATCCGAGCAAAAGGGTCAACTTTGTCTGACGTGCTGCCTTGCGGGCGTACGCTGGCGGTTCAGGGCATCATCGCCGGCGCACCGACCCCCATCATCTCATCGAGACCGAACATCAGATTGAGGTTCTGGATGGCCTGGCCTGACGCGCCCTTGACCAGGTTGTCGATCACCGACAGCACCACCAGGGTGTCGCCGTTGCCCGGACGATGCAGGGCGATGCGGCACAGGTTGGTGCCCCGCACACTACGCGTCTCCGGATGGCTGCCCAGCGGCATGACATCGACGGCGGGGTGGTCGGCGTAGCGCTGTTCGAACAGCGTCTGCAGATCTTCCAGCGTGCCGCTGAAGCCGCTCAGACGCGGATAGAGGGTGGAGTGGATGCCGCGAATCATCGGCGTCAGGTGCGGGACAAAGGTCAGACCGACCGCGCTGCCGGCTGCCAGGTCCAGCCCCTGGGTGATTTCAGGCAGATGACGGTGGCCGGAGGCGCCGTAGGCCTTCATGGACTCGCCGGCTTCACACAGCAGAGAGCCGACCTTGGCACCGCGACCCGCGCCGGAGACGGCGGACTTGCAGTCGGCGATGATGTTGTCGGTCTCGATCAGGCCGGCTTCCAGCAGCGGGACCAGGCCCAGCTGCACGGAGGTCGGGTAGCAGCCCGGCACCGCGATCAGGCGCGCTTCGCGGATGGCATCGCGATTGACTTCCGGCAGGCCGTAGACGGCTTCGCCGAGCAGCTCCGGCGCGCCGTGCGGCTGGCCATACCACTCGGCCCAGACGTCGGCGTCCTTGATGCGGAAGTCCGCGGACAGGTCGATGACCCGCGTGCCGCGTGCCAGTAGATCGCCAGCCAGGGCGTGAGCGACACCGTGAGGCGTGGCGAAGAATACGGCGTCACAGGCGGCCAGCACCTCGGCATCCGGCTCGCTGAATGCGAGAGTGCCGTAGTGGCCGCGCAGATTGGGGTACATCTCGTCGACACGCACGCCCTTCTCGCTTCGCGAGGTGATCACGGTCACTTCCACCTGCGGATGGCTGGCCAGGAGCCTGAGGAGTTCCACTCCGGTGTAACCGGTGCCGCCGACGATACCTACCTTGATCATGCTGCCTCCCCGCCTTCGGGCGGTGTCCTGTTGATGCGAGATGTAATCTTGTGTCCGATCTGCTGCTGCGACCTTTGGTGGCCTGTGCGCGAGACAGGCGTTGCGCCATGCTGTGCCGAGGTTGTCGGATTGCGCACGGTCGCGACGGTTCGCAATCGATATGATACACAGGTGTCAGGCGGGCAGTAATGCGCTGCCGACATGGATGTCCTCTGTCATTGCCAGTGCCTTCAAGGAGTCGTGAGTGTCACGCCTGACGCGTCCGCATCTGCCTCGTCCCAGTCTCGACAATTTTCGGCGCAAGCTGGCGGCGGTCGATGCACTCCCGCAACTGTGTCTGCTGGGGCTGGTGGCAGGGCTGCTGACCGGCTCATTGATGGTCGGTTTCCGCCTGCTGTTGAGTGCCGGTGCTCTGGGCTTCATGCCCGATGACAACCCGGAGAACTTCGAGGGACTTGCCCCCTGGGTGCGCGCCTCGCTGCCGCTACTGGCGGTGCTGGTGATCGGTATCGTGCTGGGCCGACAGCATCCGGCGCAGCGCAAGCTGGGCATCGGTCATGTCATCGAGCGCCTGACCTACCATCAGGGCAAGATGCCGCTGCGTGCCTGGCTCAATCAGGTCGTGGTCGGGGTCGCGAGCGTGCTCGGCGGCCTGTCAGCAGGACGTGAAGGTCCGGCGATCCACTTGGGTGCCGGTGCCTCGAGCTGGATCGGCGAGCGCCTCAAGCTGCCCAACAACAGTCTGCGCGTGCTGGTCGCCTGCGGCACGGCGGCGGGCATCTCCGCCTCCTTCAATACGCCGATCGCCGGGGTCATCTTCGCCATGGAAGTGGTGATGATGGAGTACACCCTGATGGGATTCATGCCGGTGATTCTGGCCTCGACCACCGGCGCGGTGGTCACGCAGATGGTCTACGGCTCGGCACCGGCCTTCGCGGTGCCGTCTCTGCTGCTGCATTCCCTGCTCGACCTGCCCTGGGTCATCTTCACGGCGCTGGTCATCGGCCTGCTGGCGGGGGGCTTCGTGCATCTGGCGCGTCAGCAGGCACGCGTGGCACACCTGTCATGGGGGATGCGCATGGCGCTGGTCGGGGTCTCGACGGCCGTTGTGGCGTGGTGGTATCCCCAGGTGCAAGGCATCGGCTATGACAGTCTGGCTCAGTTGCTCGACGGCCAGCTGGCGCTGGATATCCTGTTGGCACTGGTGGTTGGCAAGCTGGTGCTGTCGGCCCTGTGTGTGGCCTGTGGCGTGCCGATCGGCATCATCGGCCCGGTGGTGGTGGCGGGCGCCGCAGCCGGGGCATTGATGGGCATGCTGGGCGGCTGGCTGTTGCCGGACCAGGCCTCGGATATCGCGCTTTACGCCCTGCTCGGCATGGCGGCGATGATGGGTGCGGTGCTTCAGGCGCCACTGGCCGCCCTGATGGCACTGCTCGAATTGACGCATTCGCCGAATATCATCTTGCCCGGCATGCTGGCGGTGGTGGTGGCAGGCCTGACCTGTCGCCAGTTGTGTCACTGCCAGGGCTTCTTCATCTCGACGCTGACGTCGCAGGGACTGCATCCGCTCCAGCAGCCATTGATGCAGGCGCTGTCGCGGGTGGCAGTGCCTGCGGTGATGGAGCGCTCGCTGGTCAGCGTACCGCGCCGCATCACGCGTGAACGTGCTCGCGCCCTGCTCGACAGCAAACCGGTCTGGCTGGTGGTCACGCGCTCGACGCCGGAAAAGCCGATGGTCGCGCTGCCGGCGGCGGATCTGGTGCGTGTGCTGATGGATGAGCACTGGCGGGAGCAGGAAGAGCTCGACCTGCTCGAGATCCCCGCTCAGCGTCTGGATCTCGCGCCCATCCACCTGCAGGCTACCTTGTCCGAGGCCTATGAGCGGCTGCTGCCCAGCGATGTCGATGCCCTCTATGTCGAGCACACTACTGCACCGATGATTCGCAAGATTTCAGGTATCATTACGCGGGATGCAATAGAGAGCTACTATCGCTATACCCCTTGAGACTTGCTGCATTCCCTGTCTCTGGCGTGGCGCTTCGGTGTGTCCTCTGCCTTATGCCCGCGACCGCATACCGCATGGGCCTTTGGCGCCTCGCATGCCATCGTGTCGATCCAGTGGCATCCTGCGCCCCTTGATTGCCTGGCTTTCCTGACCTTCCTGACCCTGACTGACGGAGCTCCCTCATGTATCTGTGGATCAAGGCGTTTCATCTGATTGCCGTAGTGTGCTGGTTTGCGGCTCTGTTCTATCTGCCGCGTCTATACGTCTATCACGCCCAGGCGCGTGATGCCGGCGACCACAAGGCCATCGAGTACTTCAAGACCATGGAGCGCAAGCTCTATCGCGGCATCATGATGCCGTCGATGATCGCGACCCTGGTGCTGGGGATCTGGCTGCTGGCGCTGGTGCCGAGCTTCATGAGCATGGGCTGGATGCACCTCAAGCTGACCATGGTCGTGCTGCTGGTCGGCTATCACCATGCCTGTGGTCTGTATCTGAAGCAGTTCGCCGCCGATACCTGCAAGAGAACCTCGCGCTACTTCCGCTTCTTCAATGAAGTGCCGGTACTGATGCTGGTGGTGATCGTCATCTGCGTCATCGTCAAACCGTTCTGAGGGATGGTTCAGCCATGACCGAGTGCTCAGCGCAACTGCCCTACGTGCTGGTATTGGCGGGGCATGATCCCAGCGGCGGCGCGGGGCTGGTCGCCGACAGCGAGGCGATCCGTGCCGGTGGCGGCTGGGCGCTGACGGTGCCGACGGCACTGACGGTGCAGAACTCCTGCAATGTACAGGCGGTGATCCCGCAATCGGGCGAGTCGATGCTCGCCATGGCCCGCACCCTGTGTGAGGACTTCCGTCCAGGCGCGCTCAAGATCGGTCTGCTCGCCAGCGAAGCGGCGCTCGCGGCGACAGTGGTGCTGATCAAGGAGCTGCGCAAGCGCTGGCCCGGGCTGCCGGTGGTGTGGGACCCGGTGCTCAAGGCGGGCGGCGGACGGGAGCTTTCCACCGAGTCGCTGCTCTGTGAGGCGCGTGAGCGCTTGCTGCCACAGGTGGATGTGCTCACGCCCAATCGTGCGGAACTTTCACGCCTGGCGGCCTGTCCCCCGGGAGAGTGTGAGGATTCACTCGCCGAGCATCTGTTGGCGACAGGCACCGGGGCCGTGCTGGTCACAGGTACCGATCCACTCGAGCGTGAGGTGGCGTCGCCTCCGGTGTCATCGGTCATCCATCGTCTGTATCGGCGCGGCCATGCCACGCTGTCAATGGACTGCCCGCGCCTGCCGGGCAGCTTCCACGGCAGCGGCTGCACCCTGGCATCGCATCTGGCCGTGCGCCTGGCGTGCGGCATGCCACTGCCATCGGCATGGCAGGCCTCGCAGCATGCCACCTGGCAGAGTCTCGTCGATGGCCAGCAACGCGGGCTGAAAGGTGCGTTGCCCGAGGCCCAATATCTGCCCTGGCGATAGCGCTAATGCCCTTTTCGACGCCGGCACCCCTTGCGCTCGCGCGGCTGCAACTCACCCGTGAGTCGCGTTAAGCTGTCGCCATCGACGGCATTCGGGTTATCCACACCCCCTTGCCGCCCCGAGGCTATCGGGCCGTTTCATCGGCTGTGGACAAGCTGCATTCACGTTATCCACAGCGTCTTTATGTCTGATCCCCTTTTCTCCATTTTCGCGGCCGATGAGCCGCCCGCCGCTTCTCAAGAGGTATGTCATGACCACGTCCGCTGCCCAGTTCGAACGCGCCAGCCGTCATATTCCCGGTGGCGTCAACTCGCCGGTCCGCGCCTTCAAGGGACTGCATCGTCCGCCGGTGTTCATCGACCATGCCAAGGGCGCGTATCTGTTCGATGTGGAAAATACGCGCTATATCGATTACGTCGGCTCCTGGGGGCCGATGATCACCGGGCACGCCGATGAAGATGTGCTCAGCGCCGTGCGCGAGCGTCTCGAGAGTGGCCTGTCCTTCGGCGCGCCCACCGAGATCGAGTCCGAGATGGCCGAGCTGATCTGCGAGATGCTGCCGAGCCTCGACATGGTGCGCATGACCAACTCCGGCACCGAAGCCACCATGTCGGCGATTCGCCTGGCGCGTGGTTTCACCGGTCGTGACAAGATCGTCAAGTTCGAGGGTAACTATCACGGGCACTCCGACTCGCTGCTGGTCAAGGCCGGCTCCGGCGCGCTGACCCATGGCGAGCCCAGCTCCCCGGGCGTGCCGGCGTCGCTGGCCGAGCACACCATCACGCTGGACTACAACGACGCCGAGGGCGTGCGTCGCTGCTTCGCCGAGCTGGGGGATGAGATCGCCTGCATCATCGTCGAGCCGGTCGCCGGCAACATGAACTGCATTCCGCCGGTGCCGGGCTTCCTGGAAAGCCTGCGTGAAGTGTGCGATGCCCACGGCAGCGTGCTGATCCTCGATGAGGTGATGACAGGCTTCCGTGTCGCCCTGGGCGGCGCTCAGGCGCATTACGACATCACGCCGGACCTGACCTGCCTGGGCAAGATCGTCGGCGGCGGCATGCCGGTAGGTGCCTTCGGCGGCAAGCGCGAGATCATGCACCACCTCTCGCCGCTGGGGCCGGTCTATCAGGCGGGGACGCTGGCAGGCAATCCGCTGGCGATGGCCGCTGGCGTCGCGCTGCTGCGCAAGCTCAAGGCGCCCGGCTTCCACGCCGAGCTTGCGCGCAAGGTCGAGATGCTGTGTGAAGGCCTGGAAAGCCGTGCCAAGGCGGCAGGCATCCGTCTTATCACCCAGCATGCCGGTGGCATGTTCGGTGTCTTCTTCACCGATGACGCAGAAGTCAGCAATTTCGCCTCCGCCACGCGCTGCCGTCAGCAGGATTTCGTGACCTTCTTCAACGCGATGCTCGCCGAAGGCGTCTACCTGGCGCCGTCCGCCTATGAAGCCGGCTTCATGTCCGCGGCGCACACCGATGCGGATATCCAGGCCACGCTGGATGCGGCTGAGCGGGTCTTTGCGCAGATGTCCGCATCGAACTGAGTGCGACGCAAGACAGTACCTGAGTCCGCGGGTTGGCCAACGCAGACAGGAACCCGCTCGGCAGGCTGCCGGGCGGGCTGCCATCCGGTACACTTGTCGCCAACGATAGCGATTGCGCTAATGACCTTATAGCCAGCTTGCCTTAGCGGAGACGACCTTGAGCCAGGCCTTGATTCGAGCCCTTCACACAGCCGATTGCTTCGATCACCCCGTGAAGGATATCGAAGTGCACGAGACGCATATCTCGTGGATCGTGCTGACCGGCGACTACGCCTACAAGATCAAGAAGCCGCTGGATTTCGGCAGCTTCCTGGATTTCTCGACCCTTGAGCGCCGCAAGATCCTGTGCGAACAGGAAGTGCGCCTCAACCGCCGTCTGGCACCGACGCTGTATCTGGATACCGTGGCGATCTCGGGCACGCCCGAGGCTCCGCGCATCGGAGACGACAGTGCTGTCTTCGAGTACGCGGTCAAGATGCGCCAGTTCTCCAATCGCCATCTGTTCAGCGCCCTGCAGGCCAGTGGCGAGCTGTCGCTGGAATTGCTGGATGATCTGGTCGACCAGCTGGTGGCCTTCCATGAGCAGGCCGAGCGCATCCAGGGCGATAGCGAGCTGGGTAGCCCGCAGATGGTCAGCCGTACCATCGACAACGAGTTCGAGCTGATTCGTCCCCGCCTCGGCGATGATGCCGAGGCCATCAAGCGACTCGCGCTGCTCAAGCAGTGGACCGAAGAGACCTTCCAGCGCCTCAATCCCGAGTTCGAGCGTCGCTGGCAGGAAGGCTTCGTGCGTGAGACTCACGGCGATATCCACCTGGGTAACGCCGTGCGCCATGAAGGCCGTGCTCTGTTGTTTGACGGCATCGAGTTCAATGAAGAATTGCGCTGGAACGATGTCGGTTGTGACCTGGCCTTCCTGGTGATGGATCTCGAAGCGCGTGATGAGCAGGCCTTTGCCCATCATGCACTCAACCGTTATCTCGAGCTCTCCGGTGATTACTCGCTGGTGCGTCTGCTGCCGTACTACAAGATTTATCGCGCACTGATCCGGGCCAAGGTGGCGATGATTCGCTATCACCAGCCGGACCTGTGTGAAGCGGATCGGGCCGATGTGCTGGCCGAGTACGAGCGCTATATCGAGCTGGCGGAGCGTTATAGCGAGATCCGCTTCCCTTACATGATCATCGGTGTGGGTGTCTCCGGTAGCGGCAAGAGTCGCTTCACGGAAGAGATGGTGCGTGAGCTGGGCGGCGTGCGTATTCGCAGTGATGTGGAGCGCAAGCGCCTGTATGGCTTTGCGGCGGATGCCGATACCGAGTCCGGGCTCAATGGTGGCATCTATACGCCGCAGGCCACCCATGCGACCTACGAGCGACTCTCGCATCTGTCCGCCACGCTGCTGGAATCGGGTATCCCCGTCTGCATCGATGCCACCTGCCTGAAGAAGGTGCAGCGTGATCGCCTGCGTCATGAGGCAGAAGCCCGTGGCCTGCCGGTGCTGATGATCAGCTTCGAGGCCGATGACGAGACGCTGCGCAAGCGCATCATCAAGCGCAGCCAGCGCAGTGGTGAGGCGTCCGAGGCAGGTCTCGAGGTGCTCGACAAGCAATTGGCCAATCGCGAGCCATTCGCACCGGAAGAGCATGGTCAGCTGGTCCACATCGACACGACAGCGCCCAACGCCAATGTCACCTTGGCTCGCCTGATTCGTGAGCAGCTCAGGCTACATTGAGACGAGCGATCATTGTCATGGGGCATGGCGGAATGAGCGCCATGCCCTTTTTTGTATTGCATAGTGCGCTCCCGAGTGAGCCTTGGCTTTGGTTGGGAAGCTATGCATCTGGAAAGGAAATATCATGCGCCAACAATGGGTAAATACTGCCGCCGCTGCCATCAGTCTGGCACTGCTCGCGGGCTGCTCCAGCCAGCCGACAACCGCTGATCTCATGCGCGGTCAGGCTGAGGAAGCCAAGGCTGTCGCCAAGGTGCGTGACCAATTGGCAGATCAGTGGGAAGAAGGCAAATCACTGGTCGCGGCAGGTGAGAAGCAGATCGTCAGTGGTGAGAATCTGGTCAATGATGGCGAATCCAATATCGCCAAGGGCCAGGCGCTGATCGACAAGGGCAATGGCCAGATCAAGAAGGGCAAGGCGCGGATCGTCGGCGGTAACAAGCAGGTCAGCAAGGGCCGCCAGATGGTGGATGAAAGCCTTGAGAGTTATCGCGAGTCCTTCCCGGAGGGGGCCGTGACAGCGCCAAAGAAGTAACGTGTCGCTGCGTTAGGTGTTTCGCGGTTGGTACTGGAAGGCCGCTGACAACCCTGTCAGCGGCCTTCCATTATATGGATCCACTGGGTGGGAAAACGAAAAACCCCGCTTGCGCGGGGTTCTGTAAGAGATCCTGGCTGGGGCATGATCAGTACTGCATCACGTTGGCCACGTTGCCACCGCCAGTCTGGGTGATGGTGGAAGTGTTGGTGAAACCAGTCTGCGTCACATTGGCAGTATTCGGCGCAAAACTCATGAAGCCGCCAGCCTGCTGCAGAATGGTGGATTCGTTATGTCCGCCTACCTGCAGCACGGTCGCACTGTCGTTGTAACCGGTCTGGGTAATGTAGGACTCGTTATCAACAGCCCAAACCTGCGTGACATTGGCATCGTTATTGAAACCGCTTTGCTCAATCACGGCTAGATTGCCCAGGCCAGCCTGCTTGATATCAGAGTCATTGAAGGCGCCGCTTTGAATGACCATGCTGCGGTTACCGTAACCATACTGGTCTATCTCTGAGTCATTGTGGAAGTCAGACTGAGATACGCTGGCACGGTTGTAGCCCCCCCCCTGATTGATCTCGGAATCGTGTGACGTGCCGCTTTGCATGACACGAGCTCGCTGATGCTTGCCGGATTGTGCGATGTCCGAGTCACTGAAAGCCCCCGTCTGCATGACACGTGCCTTGCTGTACTTTCCGCTCTGCAACACGCTGGAGTCATGGTAGATGCCGCTCTGGCTGACGGAAGCGACGTTGTATTCACCGCTCTGTTCGACATCCGAATCATGGCCGAGGCCCATTTGGATCACTGTCGCTTTCTCGTGACTACCGCTTTGCGTGGCGATGGACGAGTTGAAGGCGCCTGTCTGGGTCACGGTCAAGTCATTGAAACGACCACTTGAGTTCGGGCCGCTATCGCCTTGCTTGGAGACGGAGTTGTTACGCAGGCCATCCTGCGTGATGGTTGCCGTGTTCTTGAAGCTTTTCTGGTCGACATCGGCGTGGTTACGGCGCCCCTCCTGGTAGACAGTTGCTATCTGTGCCTGACCCCTCTGCAGGACATCCGTCATATTGGCCAGGCCTTGCTGATTGACACTGGCAATGCTCGCGACGCCGCTCTGGTAGACAGTGACGCCGTTGAAGGCACCTGTCTGGTCGATATCACTGGTATGCTCGCCAGCGTTGAACGGGTTTCCATTGCGGTCACCTTGGGTGACCATCGCGCCATTGGCGAAACCGGTCTGATCGATGTCGGAAGCATTGTCCACTGCCATCGCATGTGAAGAAAAAGCGACAGCGGCAGCCAGCAAGCTCATTTGGATTTTCATGGTTTGTTCCCTTGTGTAGATCGTTTTTTGAGTTGTGTTTTTATTTTTTATTTGCTTCTGGTCGTGCATCCCCTGACATGATGACGGTCTGGTTTTTCGTTATCCGCGACATGACATCATGTTGTACTGCTACTGCTACTGCTACTGCTACTGCTACTGCTACTGCTACTGCTACTGCTACTGCTACTGCTACTGCTACTGCTACTGCTACTGCTCCCTATCTGCCAGCGTAGTTGTCACCTAAACGGATTGAGAGGTGATCAACGTGCGTT
>VINJ01000003.1 GCA_013376735.1 bacterium Scap17
GACAGCAAGGATGCGTAGGGAGCAAAACCCCGGGCTATTATCTGATATGGCTTTGGGACAAAACATCTAAGGAGATCAGGAAGGCTATGGATACAAGCTATGGGATCAAAGCTTACACGTTCAATGGCGTACCTATTCGAGTGTTTAATTCGGATGCGGTGGCCTACTTCAATCTCAGCGACATAAAACGAGCGGAAAGAATTCCGCTCGATAATGAGGACGAGATTTCCTACGGCGACATTGCTGTAGTTTGTAGGCTCATAGGGGGAACGACCTTATGGGAAGAATGCTGCGACCACCCTCTCGCCAAAGAGGGTGGCGGCATAATCAAAGCCTCTTAATCCAACGACTTACAGTTGATCTTGGCACGCCTGTTTCATCCTCAATAGCTCTCAAGTCGTACCCTTGAGCTTTCATTTCCAAGACCTTAGGCAATAGCTCATCTCTACGTTTTGCACCTTTTTTCTGTCCTCGCTGGGACTGCACTGCCGAGAACCCTGCAGGACTGAAGTGCTTATGCGTATACCGCGCCACGCTCTTGGCAGTGGCACGGACTTCGTTCTCGGGGAGCGGGGACTCAAAGTCGTTGTAGGCGCGGGCACGGGTCAGAACGGCTTCATACCAGCGGTCTGCATCCGGCCAGCCCTGGCGTATGGCTTTGTAGGCCCACAGGCGGAGCTTCTCGAACAGGGTGCAGTTCCGGCCTAGTCCGTAGTCGGGAAGGCGCTTGCGGCGGTCTGAGTAGCTGTTGAGGTCTAGCCAGCTATCCAGATCACCCAGAGTGTAGAGCCGTGTTTCCCACTCAGTGACGCGCCAGTGGGGATGCAGGGGGTTTTTGCAGACGAGGCCGGCATAGCCTATGTCGGCCCCCAGAATGTCTCTGAGCGCGCAATCTACAGCGGCTGCGTAGCGAAGCGGGCCAGATTTCCCGTCAGGTGCCGTGCGTACCGGCACCTCAAGGCCATAGATCAGGTGGGCATGACCGTTGTCGGGGTTCTGCGCGACGATCGTGGGCGGTGGCGCTCCACGGTCGTACCAGTCCAGCACGGCGCCATTCCGGTCGATGTCGTAGACCAGCCAGTAGCAGTGCGTTGGGCCGTTGAACTGGATATAGCGAGAGGTCAGAGCTTTCTGGACGTCTCGGATGCGCAAACCATCACCAAAGCGGTCGGTGTGGTAGGGCTTACGGGGCAGCCGCTGGCGAAAAAGTGCCAGATTGGAGGGCTGCGGGCCTTGGCAGGCCGCTGAAGTTTGGGTCACAATGTCCTCATTGGGTCGCGCCCCATCTCCTCAAGTTTGCCGACCGGAGGGAGATGGGGCGTTCTCGTATCTGCTACATGCTCATGCCGTGGTCATGCCCACGGTCACGCGCTTTCCTTGTGTGTTGTTTTACCGCCTCTTTGCCTCTGGCGTCCAGCGCCTCACGCTCTCGTTCAAGCCCTCGACCTGCTCGCTCAAGGCTGTGACCTGCTTCGCGAGTCGCTCGGTTCTCTCGCTCTTCGCTCTGCTCAAGCTCAAGACTTGCTCGCCCAAGTGCTTCACTTGCTCGCCCAGGGCTCGATTGTCCTGTCGTGTCACCTCGAACATGTTCTGCAAACTCGCGTAGGCGCTCTCCCACTCTTGCAGCTGCTTGCTGTAGTCGCTCTGCAATTGCTCGAAAGCCCGTAACAGCTCGCGTTCCAGATCCGTCATCGTCTAGTACCCGTCCAGAATGAGGTATGTGTCGTCGTCCCCGTTGCCGTATCTCACGCTGTCGGCGTCGATCTTCGCGCAAAGCCTGCTGCTCTCGCCGCAGTGCGTCAGCGTGATCTTGCTCCCCTCGTCTTCTAGCCTCTCCAGCGTCCGGTTGTAGCTGGCGATCTGTTCGACCTGGTGCGTGATGTACTTGCCCATCAGGGCGCTCGCTCCCGCTGCCAAAAGTCCGATCATGACCAGCGGAATCGCGATGAACATCCAGCTTTTGAGCGCGGTGCGCTGCAATCTTTGGTTCTGGGCGCGGATAGCGTCTCTGGTTCTCTTCTCGCTTGCGCTCAACTCCGACAGCAAGGCGTTCTCGTGCTTCTCGAAAGCGCTCTTCACGGCCTTCTCGGTATTCTCGGCTCGCTCTGTCGATTTCTGCTCGAAGGCTGCTGCCAACTTCGAAATCTCGCTCATACAACTTCCCCCGTAATCGTATCGGCTTGCCGCCCTCCGGATCGGCCACGCTGATGCTGCTCTTGGTCTGGCGCGTCACTTCGAAGCCCGTATCTTCCAAGGTACGCACGACCTCTTCCCGATTCGTCACTTCGCCTTCTGAGGCCAATCGCAACAGACCATCAGTGATCTGGCGCTGTGCCGTCGCACGCTCGCGTGGCAGGTTCGAGGGTGTCGTGAGGGCCCTCTGATTGGCCGGATCATCTGGGTCGTGGAAGTTGTAGCGAGCGTTCGTCACGGTCTTCCAGGCATCGACGCGCGGCCTGTCGGCCCTGTCGTAATACGGCTGAAGACGCTTGCCGCTGGTCAGCTCGACATTGGGAATCACGAAGTTCAGCTCTACGCGGCCTTTGTCGGCGTGTTCGACCCAGAGGCAGTCGTACTGATCGGCATCGAGACCGGGCATCAGCGCCTTCTCGAAGGAATCCATGATCTCGCGCTTGGCTTTCTCGCTGATCTGGCTCTCTTGGAAGGACAGTACGCCAGAGGTGTAGCGCTTGGCGTACTGGCTGCCGTCAATCAGCGCCTCGGTCTGCTCAGGGGATCCACGGAGCACCCAAGCGTCCTCACGGTCATTGTTCCTGCCCAGCAGGTACCCGACAGGCCCAGAGCCTGCTCCGGTGCCTCTGGCGTGGAATTTGACGATCACCGGTGCATGGCCCTGAGTTCGGAGAGTTCACGCTCTACGGCAGCCAATGCGGCGACCACGGCGACACGATCCAGTCCTGCCCAGTCACCGGTATTCACCTTGCGGGCGATCTGATTCAGGTTGTTGCCGATACCCGCGAGCTGTCGCAGCAATGCAGGATCGGCCGGTTCCGCTTTCTTCGTCTGGCGTACCCAGTCCCCATCGGGGTTCAGACATTGCTCGCGCATCCATTCGGCAAGGCGGGCCTTCGGACAACGCCACTTGAGCGTTTCATGTTCCTCGGCACTCACCCGCACCTTGATGATCTTGTCCCGCGTCGGCTCACTCATCCTCGTCGTCTCCACATATCCAGACACAGCCAATCGCCAACGCCTCATCGTGGCTGAAGCAATGTTCCTGGCTAACCACGTCATCACCTCGCAGACAGACCAGCCACCACCCATCCGACCGATGCTCGATGCGGTAGTCCCGCTCCACCATGCCGCCTCCTTGGGGTTGCCCGAGCCGTCGATCATGATGCGCCCGAAGGGGGCGAAATGGTCGGCGGATACGGGGGGTGTTGGGGGGCGTAGCCCCCTGACCCAGCTCACAGAGAGACCACCCAAGCGAAGCGCAGGGAGGGCCCTCTGTGTATGCTGGCTTATGTCGGCTTAGGTGTAAAGTAGGGTGTTGGGAAAAGTGGGTGGTGATAGGATGGAATAGCAGGGAACTAATAAAGAAGAATATGAGGTAGGGAATGAAACTAAGAGTTATGGCCGGAGCAATGCTGCTGGCCTTAGGGGCTATACAAGGCGCGGTAGCTCAAGAGCCAACAGATGACGAAATCAAGCAACAGATAATCAGGCAGTCGATAGCGCGGTACAGCGGTAACTGCCCCTGCCCATACAACTCCGCAAGCAACGGAAGCAGGTGCGGAAAAAGAAGCGCGTACAGCAGACCAGGGGGAGCATCACCGACCTGCTACCAGGGGGACGTCACTGCGAGCATGATCGAGCAGTGGCGAAAGCGGCACTGACCCACCCAAAGGCTGTTATCTGATATGGCTTTGACTCAAAAACGCACAAGAGCCTGACGCCTCGCTACGCTCGTTGTCGGACACCGAACCTCACGAATCGAGTTCGTTTCGGTACGGCGTCGGAAGTATGCTCACGG
>VINJ01000004.1 GCA_013376735.1 bacterium Scap17
CGCTAAGCGGTTTCACTTCCGAGTTCGGCATGGGATCGGGTGGTTCACGCTCGCTATGGTCGTCAGGCGAAACGGTGGCATCTTGCGATGCCTGAGTCTCGAGGCTTGTGACCTCGCGACTCGCAATATGAATCATGCTGACCGATATGTCGTCGATCCTGTCGCAATCCCGGCGGTTTGCCTGGGCAAACCCCTTGGGTGTTATATGGTCAAGCCTCACGGGCAATTAGTACTGGTTAGCTCAACACATTGCTGTGCTTCCACACCCAGCCTATCAACCTTGTCGTCTTCAAGGGCCCTTCAGGAGGCGCAAGGCCTCAGGGAAGTCTCATCTTGAAGGGGGCTTCCCGCTTAGATGCCTTCAGCGGTTATCCCGTCCGAACGTAGCTACCGGGCAATGCCATTGGCATGACAACCCGAACACCAGAGGTTCGTCCACTCCGGTCCTCTCGTACTAGGAGCAGCTCTTCTCAAACTTCCGACGCCCACGGCAGATAGGGACCGAACTGTCTCACGACGTTCTAAACCCAGCTCGCGTACCACTTTAAATGGCGAACAGCCATACCCTTGGGACCGACTTCAGCCCCAGGATGTGATGAGCCGACATCGAGGTGCCAAACACCGCCGTCGATGTGAACTCTTGGGCGGTATCAGCCTGTTATCCCCGGAGTACCTTTTATCCGTTGAGCGATGGCCCTTCCATACAGAACCACCGGATCACTAGAACCTACTTTCGTACCTGCTCGACGTGTCTGTCTCGCAGTCAAGCACCCTTATGCTCTTGCACTCAATGCACGATTTCCAACCGTGCTGAGGGTACCTTCGTGCTCCTCCGTTACTCTTTGGGAGGAGACCGCCCCAGTCAAACTACCCACCATACACTGTCCTCGATCCGGATGACGGACCTGAGTTAGAACGCCAATGATGTCAGGCTGGTATTTCAAGGTTGGCTCCACCGCATCTGGCGATGTGGTTTCAAAGCCTCCCAGCTATCCTACACAGACAACATCAGCATCCAGTGTAAAGCTATAGTAAAGGTTCACGGGGTCTTTCCGTCTAGCCGCGGGTACACAGCATCTTCACTGCGATTTCAATTTCACTGAGTCTCGGGTGGAGACAGCGTGGCCATCATTACGCCATTCGTGCAGGTCGGAACTTACCCGACAAGGAATTTCGCTACCTTAGGACCGTTATAGTTACGGCCGCCGTTTACCGGGGCTTCGATCAAGAGCTTCGGACGAATCCTAACCCCATCAATTAACCTTCCGGCACCGGGCAGGCGTCACACCCTATACGTCCGCTTGCGCGTTTGCAGAGTGCTGTGTTTTTAATAAACAGTTGCAGCCACCTGGTATCTTCGACCGGTAGGAGCTTACGGAGCAAGTCCTTCACTCTAACCGGTGCACCTTCTCCCGAAGTTACGGTGCCATTTTGCCTAGTTCCTTCACCCGAGTTCTCTCAAGCGCCTTGGTATTCTCTACCTGACCACCTGTGTCGGTTTGGGGTACGGTCGCATGTGATCTGAAGCTTAGAGGCTTTTCCTGGAAGCGTGGCATCGATGACTTCCTGACCGTGGTCAGTTCGTCTCGCATCTCGACCTCAGAGGAACCGGATTTGCCTGATTCCTCGGCCTACATGCTTTCACCAGGACAACCAACGCCTGGCTCACCTAGCCTTCTTCGTCCCCCCATCGCAACCACATCCGGTACGGGAATATTAACCCGTTTCCCATCGACTACGCGTTTCCGCCTCGCCTTAGGGGCCGACTCACTCTGCTCCGATTAACGTAGAACAGAAAACCTTGGTCTTCCGGCGGGGGAGTTTTTCACTCCCCTTATCGTTACTCATGTCAGCATTCGCACTCGTGATACCTCCAGCAGACTTCTCAATCCACCTTCATTGGCTTACACGACGCTCCTCTACCGCTCATCCAGAGGATGAACCCGTAGCTTCGGTACCTGATTTAGCCCCGTTATATCTTCCGCGCAGGCCGACTCGACTAGTGAGCTATTACGCTTTCTTTAAAGGGTGGCTGCTTCTAAGCCAACCTCCTAGCTGTCTGAGCCTTCCCACATCGTTTCCCACTTAATCAGGATTTTGGGACCTTAGCTGACGGTCTGGGTTGTTTCCCTTTTCACAACGGACGTTAGCACCCGCTGTGTGTCTCCCACGCTGCACTCACTGGTATTCGGAGTTTGCCTCGGGTTGGTAAGTCGGGATGACCCCCTAGCCGAAACAGTGCTCTACCCCCAGCGGTGATACGTGAGGCGCTACCTAAATAGCTTTCGAGGAGAACCAGCTATCTCCGGGCTTGATTAGCCTTTCACTCCGATCCACAGCTCATCCCAGCATTTTTCAACATACTTGGGTTCGGGCCTCCAATTGATGTTACTCAATCTTCACCCTGGCCATGGATAGATCGCCCGGTTTCGGGTCTATACCCTGCGACTGGTCGCCCAGTTAAGACTCGGTTTCCCTACGCCTCCCCTATACGGTTAAGCTCGCCACAGAATATAAGTCGCTGACCCATTATACAAAAGGTACGCGGTCACACCACGAAGGTGCTCCCACTGCTTGTACGCATACGGTTTCAGGATCTATTTCACTCCCCTCGCCGGGGTTCTTTTCGCCTTTCCCTCACGGTACTGGTTCACTATCGGTCAGCCAGGAGTATTTAGCCTTGGAGGATGGTCCCCCCATGTTCAGTCAGGGTTTCTCGTGCCCCGACCTACTCGATTTCACGTGACTCGGACTTCGACTACGGGACTATCACCCTGTATCGTCAAGCTTCCCAGCTTGTTCGCCTGTCGGTTGTCACGCTTAAGGGCTGGTCCCCGTTCGCTCGCCGCTACTTGGGGAATCTCGGTTGATTTCTTTTCCTCCGGGTACTTAGATGTTTCAGTTCCCCGGGTTTGCCTCTATAGGTTATGTATTGGCCTATAGATACTCACCTGATGGTGAGTGGGTTTCCCCATTCGGAAATCGTTGGGTCGCAGGGTATTTGCCACCTCGCCAACGCTTATCGCAGGCTATCACGTCCTTCATCGCCTCTGGCTGCCAAGGCATCCACCGTATGCGCTTAATCGCTTGACCATATAACC
>VINJ01000006.1 GCA_013376735.1 bacterium Scap17
CCTCCTTATCGACACTGTCTACTGCTCGCGGCAAGTGCTCACAACGAATTACCTGATCTTATTGCTGGCTTAGCCGGCAGTGGCAAGCGTGCTCATCAGAGCGCGCTTCTCACTGTTCTCTGAACAGCCGCTCTTTAACAATGTGAATCATGCTGACGATAGATGTGTGCGCCAAGCGCATGTCTATCAAACGATATGTCGGAGAGGTCCGACAGAGTCGTAATCCTTGACAGACCCCTTGG